>JANLQE010000051.1:0-7463 GCA_031367625.1 Bacteroidota bacterium | reverse complement strand
TGCTGTTGTACCATCGGTATTAATGGCTACGCTTTGGGCATGCAACAAACCGGTACTTAAAAGTGCCAGCACAAAAATGACAGGCCGGAGGATAAATTTTCTTTTCATTTTTTATAATTTATTTTTTTTTAAAGGCAGATTGTAAAATGATTTATGGTTAGGACTATTGAATTTTTTTTTAATAGTATTTCATCTTTTTGTTTATTCTTTTTTTGCCGTTAGCGTAAAATTTAAATTGGTTTCCCTTTCGGTGGATTTATCACCTATATGCCTGTTTCCCTTCCCCCTAAAACTTAAATTAAATTTTGAATCTTTATCTACGGTAAATTCATGATTACTTTTTATTAGCGAACCCAGGGTGAGGCTTACCTTATGGATAGGAAATATAATCCGCCTTATATACGGGAGCCCATCTGGCCCAATCATTAGAAAAATAAATTGATTGGCAACAGCAGGAGAAAAATCAATGATGGGTTTGGTTATAAACAGTTTTATTTTATCGGCATCCACATCATATTCTGCATCTACCAAAAAATTAAAATAAGCAGGTGTTAACATTCCTCTTGCAATAGCGCCAAAGCCCATTATGTCCCGCTCACTGGTAGCAACCGACACCGCCAATGGAGTAAGTGTTCTAATGGGCACAACCTGTATCTTCATAATGCCTTTATTAAGCTTATTAAGGTCTTCTTCTTTTTCTATATCCTGGAAAAAAGTAAACTTCGTTCCGTTTCCTTCCAGGTTACCTTTCATCTTAATGATTTTACCATTGCCTTTTTCTTTGGGATAGCGTAACGAAAGCACTGCTTTTACTTCTACTCCGTAAGTCCACCAGTTTTGGCCTTCACTATTCCTGAATTTAATATTGTAATCATGCGTTAGACTTCCCTTAAAAACGCCACAATATTTTTTCATTAAAACATCTGTGGCAAACTGTGCTATGTCGCCTGCAAAACTGGCTGTACCTAACTTTGTAGTCAGCGATTCGGCATCAATTAATGCGGTGGCAAAAATTTTTGAAGGCTCTTTTACAGCAAAATCGTTTGGTTGCGACAGCCCGTTAGCCCGTTCATTTATTGTACCCGTGTATGTAGGTACGCCTTTATCTAAAATTATATTTTTTATGATGCCTTTTAGAGCGTAGCATTCTATGTTTGTATAAACGGAAAAAGCGGCACAGGCTTCATTCACCAATACCAGATATTCGCAAATGGTATTGTCTGACGATTTATGGTTATTATATTCTTCCAGTTGCTGCATTTTTTTTCGCTGCTCAGCCAGTTTATCATTAAGCTGCGATAAATTATTGGAAAAATTTGGTGGCACGTTTTTTCCTGATTTAGCAAGATGGGCTGTTTCTTTTCCGGCAGTATTTAAATCAGTCAATAATTTTATTACTGCATCTACTTTGTCTTTTAATTCAGCTAATTTTTTGTCAAGCCCATCTTTATCTTTTGTACTAATTCCGCTTTTAACCTGCTCAACCTGTTCTTTTAGATTATCATAAGCTTTATTAGTAAGGTTAATGTTCTCATCGCACCAGTTATTCAACTTTGGCAATTCAAATACAGTAAACTTTTCTGATTGGGTTGATTTTTTATCGCTGCTTTTTGCTGTTACTGTATAACTTCCTGGTTTATCAGGGGCATACCAGCCGGTAATAAACTTTCCATCTGCATTTAATAAAATTTTTTTTGTGTCTTTTGTACCGGGCCCACTCACAGTTATTTCAACCTGGTTTAATTTTGCATGTTTAATACTTTCCCCAGTGATGGTAAGCATACCGCCGGCAAAAACTTTATTGGCAGATAATTCAAGATTGATAAAACCATCTTTTTGTGACACAGCATTACCGTCTTGTACTTCAGCATTTATTCTATCCGTGCCATTGGTGTTGTTTGTGGAATTAGTATTATTAGCCGGGTTTTGGGTAGTAGTTGTTTCGTTATTGTTCTGGTTATCTTTTTTTTTGTTTTTAATTTTTTTAGGAGCCTCAAAAAGACTGTCCACACCTTTTCTAACTTCGTTGTCAACTTTGTTAGATACACGCCACGCAGCATCATCCTTTATGCGGTTGGCTATTTTTTTTAAAATTTGCGCCTCACTTTTTGTTACCAATAAAAAAGAGAGCAGTAATATCAATACCTGTTTCATAATTATTTTATTGATGCTACGCATTAGCCCTTATAGAAATTAATTTAAACCAACCTTTGTTTTTTAATAGGGGCAATTTCATAACAGTTGAGTTAATATTTACTGGTCTGTTTCATTAAGGGTATAGATGTAAACTCTCCGATAATTTTTATGTCATCAAGTCCTGCTTCTTTTTGGATGCCTGTAAAACTTCCGCTGCAGGTTTCGCCAGACACCGAAACTTTAAAGGTTCCCTCAGTAAGATTTGTCAGGAAATAAACCACCCCCTTGCCTTCAGTTGTTAATTGCATACTTACCTGGCCAGTGCCTGCTTTGCCAATAGATAAACTGCCGGTTGCCGCCTTTTCAACAGTTGCTATTAGATTATAAACGTTGTCATCGCTGCTGAGCTTTAATATCATATCTTTTTCTCCATCCTTATAGGTTGTTATGCCTCCCTGCGGAAACAGGGCTTTGTATTCTACCACAAGTTTTTCATTTTTAAAAATTTTTATGGAGGCTGATGTTGCGGCATCTTTTGCAGGGCTTTCGTTTGTTATTGGGCTGCTATCATTTGATGCTGCACTTTTTTCAGTACTTGTATTGCTGCAGCTTATAAAAATTACCAGCAATAAGAGGGGAAATACATTTTTCATTTGTTGAAATTTTGATTGTTGAAAATTGGTTTTATAATACAGCCAACAGGGTTAATAATTTATTTTTATAAGAAATAACTTTTTTTCGGCAAAAAATAAAAGGCGGAAAACTATTGCCATAACAATTAATTTTTTCAAATGTCTTTCTTTCATTAAATAATTTACAGCCTGATTGAGTCGATAACATAAATGAGTGAGTGGATGGATGGAAGAAATACTTTTAGCACTTACATTTGTACTTTAAACAGGTAATATGATAAAAGACAAAATTTTAGTGATTGGTGCCAGCGGCGAGATAGGAGTGGAGTTAACATTAGCGTTACGTAAAATTTATGGCAATGCTAATGTGGTGGCCAGCGATTTACGGGAGCAAAATCCTGTGTCCCAGCGGGGTTTTCGCCAACTCTCTTTTGAATTGAAATAATTTATTGCGAAACCCGGTGTCTGACGATAACTCAACCAGCATGGAGCCTTTTTTTATAAATCATGAAAATGAACAGGAGAAATAAATAATTGCTTTACCCACACGATATTGCCGTAGTATTTATGTATCGAAGTTTGACTGCATTTAATCCCAGGATTGTACCTGCATCGGGGTTTTGCAGCTACTTCATTTATTTTTAAAATAGGATTGTGCGAAAACCCCGATGGAACACAAACTTTTCATTTTACTGTTAAATTTATATCCCAATTTAACGTTGTAAGCAGCAAGTAATATTTTTAAAACCTGCCAGGATTTTTTGCATTTTTTTCGCTATCAAAAAGCACATCCATTTCACCATCGCATATCCTTACCACTTTCAAATCGTTGATTCCCTGCAAGTGTATTATGTAAGCCGTAATGCCAGGCACACTTTCTACTGAAGCTTCATCAACATAAGTGATAGCATAACCTCTGTAAGTATATTTAATTTCGTTTCTAATTTCGGCCGGCATGTTATTATTGCTGTATCCCTTTAAAGTACCAGCCAAATTTCCATTGGGATTGTAAAACACCCTTTCAATAATATCATCGTGTTTGTACTGTGCCATAAACCCATCTTTCAATACCATCCATTTTGCATCTGCTGCTTTAAATTTTTTTTCAAAATGCTTTACTGCTTTTGGATTGACAGCAGCTTTGTCAATTTCATTTGCGTTAGCATCTGTTGATACCGCACCAGCAGAAACAATTGCAGCATCCACCAGAAAATTGTTAGAAGCTTTTTGTGCTTTTAATTCGTTGCTTGCTGCCAGGGTTGTGAATAGAACAACCACAAAGGCAAAAAATAATTTTTTCATTGTTTAAATGTTTTATTGTGTTGAATAAAATTTCAACAACAAAACTATATCACCGGTGAAGGGTATTTTTTCATTTTAGCTAAATGGAATCTTTACGGAGATACACACAACTGTTTGTCAGCTTTTGTAAATTGGTAGAAGACAAATGCCATTGGTCGATGAAAACAGGTTGTATGTTTCCAACTGAGTTAAAGGCTGAACACCCGTTATAAATCTTATGTACCTTTAAAAATGAATATTTTAATGTGACAAAAAATGATTTCATATTCTCCAACCAACCCACTTGCCGTGTGGCAAGGCACCTTGCATTTTGGGGTACCTACTTTATTTATTTCTTTCTGCAGAGCATCAATCCAAATGAGTATAAAGAGGTTTTTCAACCGACTACTTATTGGTTCGCATTTTTGAGTCTTTGTTGTTTTGTGCCAGCCTGTATTTTTTCAGTTTACATTTCGCTGTATTATTTGCTTCCTTCCTTTCTTCAAAGAAAAAAGTATGGCATGTTTGTTTTATCCATCTTCTTACTTGTACTATTTGACCTGGCAGTTAATTATTTTTTTGCAGGGATATTTCTTAATAATATTCACTATCAGAAACCTATACCTCCAAACTTCCTTAATACCCTTGGGTTTAGTGATGGCAATACAAAATGGGCCGTAACGATAGCCATCATTGCAATCGGAATTAAACTGGCCAAAAACTGGCACCTGCAACAGAAAGAAAACCTGGAAATTATTAAAAGAAAAACAAGAACAGAGCTTCAAATACAAAAAGCCCGTATTAACCCGGCTTTTCTTTTTCATTCACTTGACACTATTTATAACAAAATAAATGCTGGTGCTGCTGATTCAGCTACGATGGTACTGAAACTGTCGGACCTGCTGAGTTATTCTCTTTATGAGAGCGATACTGAAGCAGTTCTTTTGGATAAAGAATTAACAGGGCTCCGTGATTTTATTTTTCTGGAAAAAACAAGTCAAAAAAATATTGACATCAAGGTTAGCGGAGATACTTATGGTAAATATATTGCACCTTTATTATTGCCTTTGATGCAGGAATGTATCAGCCTGGTTGAACAGGAGGAAAAAAATAATACAGGAATTATATTTCACATTATCTCAAAAACTGAAAGCCTGCAGGTAAAAATATTTTTTTCTTTTTTGAATGGCGGAAACACTGATAGTTTGAAACTGGGGTTTATTACAGATACTGTACGCAACAAGCTAAAGTTAATTAATACAAAAGGGGGTTATCATCTTGCATTGGAAGAACCGGAAAATGAAAAAAGAGTAACCTTCAATTTGCCTTTTACAAACTGTATTGTTTCAGAAAAGAATTTGCCATCACAAACACAAATGGTTACCCATGACCCTGCATGATTTTATATTTTCAGCAAACGCCCCCAAACGTTATTACCGGCATGTTAGCTTTTGGATGTCAAGGATAATACTGCAGGTTTTTGGAGTTGGCTATTACCTGACAACAAAATCTGTATGGGGCTTCTTTGTACAGGAATTTAGTTTTCGGTCTTATGTAACTATTCTTGAAATGATATTTACTTATACAACCATCTACTACCTTATACCCAAATACTTTGATAAAAGAAAATATTACAAATTCGCAATTTCGCTGTCACTACTGACTATACTGAACTATACATTTTTTATGCTTTTTATTTTATGGGTAGCAGGTGTTATTCACCAATCACCAGATGCACAGTTATTCGGTGTATGGCGGTCTTCCTGGTTTTTCGTTTCTGCCGGCCCGGTGGCTGCATGCGTATTATTTTTAACAATCAAAATACTTAAGGGATATTACCAAAAATTGGAAGAAAAAAAATTACTTATAAGAGAAAATGCCGATGCTGAACTGCAGTTATTAAAAGCACAGATACACCCACACTTTCTTTTTAATACGCTTAACAATATTTATTCCTTTACACTTTCTAAATCACCTCATGCCGCTGATTTGGTTTTAAAACTGAAAGACACATTGAAATACATGGTAAATGATTGTGATGCTGCATTAGTGCCTTTGGAAAATGAATTGAAAATGATACAGGATTACATTGAGCTGGAAAAAGTACGTTATGGCAAGAGGCTGAAAGCGGAAGTTTTGATACAGGGTGATTATCAAAACAAACTTATTGCCCCCCTGCTTTTAATCCCATTTGTTGAAAACTGTTTTAAACATGGCACCAGCAAAATGCTTCAACAGCCATGGATGAAATTGCAAATTAATATAACTGAAAATATCCTGTGTTTTGAGCTATGCAACAGTAAACCAGTTGAAAATAATTGTGCAACAGGAAGAAATGGTATTGGCCTAAAAAATGTACAAAAAAGACTGGCACTGTTGCATCCTGGAAAATATGAACTAACTATAAGTTCAACAGGTGATACTTATTCAATAAACATGAAAATCCCTCTGGCTGTAAATGAACAACTCAATATACAACAGGGGAATAAAAAAAATTATACCCCCTTAAATAATTTTGCATGACAACAGATAAAAAAATAATTTGCCTGGCGGTGGATGATGAGCCACCAGCTTTGGAAGTACTGAAAAAATATATAGCATGTGTACCAAACCTGCATCTGGCAGGCACTTGCGCTGATGCACTGGAAGCATTGACTATGCTGCAGCAACATACCATTGATCTTTTATTTCTGGATATTCAAATGCCCCAATTGTCTGGTACCGATTTAGTACGTACATTAAAAAATCCTCCTAAAGTAATTTTCACCACTGCCTTCCGAAAGTTTGCAATAGAAGGTTTTGAGTTAGATGCGGTGGATTATTTACTAAAGCCAATTTCATTTGAACGGTTTTTAAAAGCAGTAAATAAAGTGATGGATACCAACCTGCATACTTCTGAAAATAATTATGGCAATGGTGAAAATAAAAATAAACAGACAGAAGCTTTTATAACACTAAGGGCTGACAGAAAAAATTTGAAAGTCGCATTAGATGATATTTTATACATCGAAAGTTTGAAAGATTATATAAAAGTGGTAACCACCAACAAGACAATTGTAACCAAGCAATCTATTTCATCTATTGAAGAAACACTACCTAAAAATCAATTCATCCGTATCCATCGGTCATTTATCGTATCCATTAATAAGATTGAAACCTTTACACATGAAATAATTGAAATCGGCAAACAGGAACTGCCTATCAGCAGGATGTATAAATTAGAGGTGGGTAAGGCGCTGCATAGTGAGTAGGTTGTATCCCAGCGGGGTTTTTGCCTAACTCTCTTTTGAATTGAAATAATTTATTGCAAAACCCGGTGTATGACAATAACTCAACCAGCATGGAGCCTTTTTTATAAATCATGAAAATGAACAGGAGAAATAAATAATTGCTTTACCCACACGATATTGCCGT
>JANLQE010000048.1:0-20003 GCA_031367625.1 Bacteroidota bacterium | reverse complement strand
CTGAAGATTTTCGGGGAACAGGTTCAATTCTTCCAGCACATCATAGATTCTGTCCACACCAAAACTAATGCCCACGCCGGCAATACCGGAAACGCCAAACAGTCCTGTAAGATCATCATACCGGCCACCACCGCCGATGCTGCCCATTTTTATTGTTGCTGGCGCTTTTGCTTCAAATATAATTCCGGTGTAATAATTAAGCCCTCTTGCTAAAGTAAAATCAATAGAAAGGTTTATATTTTTTGTTTGGTTAAAAACAAAAGTTAGCTCTTCAATTCCTTTTTTTGCCGTGTCGTTTTTGCCAAATAGTTTTTCAGCAGACTGTATTTTTTCTTCATTGCTGCCATCAATTTTTAAATAATTTTCTATGATGTCTATTTGACCGGCAGTTAATCCCCGTACGGACAATTCTTCTTTTACTTTTTCTATTCCTATTTTATCCAGTTTATCTATGGCAATGGTAATATCCATCATCTTGTCGGTGCCGCCAGAGATTTCTGCCAGTGCTGCCAGCAGCTTTCTGCTGTTGATTTTTAACTCATAACCGGGCAGGCCCAATTTTGTAAAAACTGTATGGTAAATATTGGCCAGTTCAATTTCGTTTATTAAAGAAGTGCTTCCTACCACGTCTGCATCGCATTGGGTAAACTCCCGGTATCGGCCTTTCTGTGGGCGGTCTGCCCGCCATACCGGTTGTATTTGATAGCGTTTAAAAGGAAACGTCAGTTGCCCATGGTTCATAGCTACATATCTTGCAAAAGGAATAGTAAGATCGTATTTAAGCGCTCTCTCTGTGAGTTCTGCTGTATTTTTCCCCTGTAGTAATTTTTCAAAACCTGCTTTTGCTTTATCGGTATTTTTGGGATCGTTAAGGCCGTTGTTTAAAATTTTAAAAATTAATTTGTCCCCCTCTTCCCCATATTTGCCCATCAGCGTTTCCAGGTTTTCCATGGCTGGTGTTTCCAGCGGCTGAAAGCCATACAATTCAAAAACTGTTTTAATGGCAGTTAAAATAAAATTTCTTTTCTGCACGGTTTCCGCAGAAAAATCTCTTGTACCCTGGGGTATGCCCGGCTTAGACATTGGTTTTTTCGGTTTGTGTTGTGGCAAAATAATTTTCAATGATGGCATTGCAGGCAGCATCAATTAATTTATATGCTTCTTCATATCCATCTTCATCGCCATTCCAGGGGTCCGGCACATCTTCATTTTTGCCGGGGTGCAGTTCATTTAAAAAATAATCCACTTTTTTTTCATCAAATGATTTTCCACTTATGCTTTTTACTTCCTGCAATACATCAGCCGCCATTACATAAATGCGGTCGAATTGAGCTATATCATTTTTGGTAAATTTCCGGGAAAGTTGCCGGCTTATATCAACCCCATATTTCTTTGCTACTTTCTGACTCAGATGATGTGGCGGCTCTCCGCAGTGAAACCCATTGGTACCGGCACTTTCTACCACCCAATGCAGCCCTGCATCTGTAGCTCTTTTATGTAAAATACCTTCTGCCAAAGGGCTACGGCAAATATTGCCCAGGCAAACCATTAAAATTTTCATTCCGCAAAGATAAAGGGGTGAGGGGATAGTTTCTTATCATTTGTTATGCGGTATTTGTCAATGAGTCATTATTAAAAAGACTTTTAATCCTTATCTATTTACTCAATTACTTATTTACAAATGATAAATATTTACGCATTTATGGATTCCTCAAGCCATTGCATCTTAATACTGACAGGCCTGTTTTTGAAACAACATTTTTTAATTTTTCAAAAACAACTACAATGAAAACCGATACCATTTTACAGGCCGATGTGCTTGATATTATTTTTGACAACAGGAATAAAAACTATGGTGCATACGACCTGCGTAAACATTATGATGAGCGTTTGTTTAAAGCACTTGGCTTTACATTTTTAATTTCGGCGGTTTTTTATTCATTTACGTTTATTCATAAAAAAGAAAATATAATCTTAAATGTAACCCCGGATATTATCATTGCTAAAGCATTGCCAAATACTGAAAAAATTTTACCACCCAAAATGCCGGAGAAGGCCAGGCAAGCTTCTATTCAGCCCAAAGTAAATTCACAGATATGGGTTAATAAGGTTATTATTATTCCTAATGATTCCCTGGCAACAAAACTCTCTGATAATTTAGATAATGTAAGAATAGACAATAAAACAGAAACTGGTGTGCCGGCTGGTAATATTAAAATGATAAGTTCAACTCAGGGTTTGGTTGAGAATATTTCTGGCACTGATGTTACAAAAAAGATTGATAAAGAAAAACCTTTATTAGCTGCCGAAATAATGCCTGCATACCCTGGAGGTATGGATGCCCTGAGAAAATTTTTAGAAAAAAATCTGCACAATCCGCAGGGCCTTGATGAAGGGCAAACAGTATCAGTAAAAATAAAATTTGTTGTAGGTTATGATGGTAATTTAAAAGGTTTTGAAACCGTGGAAGATGGCGGCAAAGCTTTTAACAATGAAGTAGTAAGGGTACTTAAAAAAATGCCGGCGTGGGCTCCCGGAAAATCTAATGGCGAAAATGTTGCTGTATATTTTACCATACCTGTAAAGTTTGTGGCAGAATAAGGCAGTTTAATATTTATAATCAGTAAATTGCTGGCTCAAAAAAAACAAAATGGCACTGGAAGAATTTGAAAAAGACCCCATAAGTGAAAGAGATAAAGGCTTTATCCGCATGAGAAGCCTGATGGATTATGGCATGGGGGTAATGTGGGCAGCGATGGGCATTTTTTTAATTTTTATCAGGCAGTTTCATACCGGGCTGGAAGCAAGGTTTGATGACCCCGTTATGAAAGCTTTTGGTGGCGTATGTGTATTGTATGGTTGTTTTAGAATTTACAGAGGATATAAGAAAAATTATTTAAGAGACAGATGATAAAATTAAATTGGGCAGGCATTTTAGCGATAACAGTGGCAGTAAGTATGCTGATATCCTGTAAGACTGGTAAAACAAAAAATAATTATGATGATACGCCAATTAAAGGAACCATTCATATAAGTGTAGATGAATCTTTTAAACCGGTAATAGATGAACAGATAAAAGTTTATGAATCATCTTTCCCCGGTACAAATATTATTGCGCATTACAAACCGGAAGCTGAATGTTTAAAAGATTTATTCTGGGATTCGCTTAACAGGATGGTGATTGTAACAAGAGGATTGACGGATAAAGAAGAACGTTTTTTTCTGAATTCTTTAAAATATAATCCTGCCTGGAATCAAATAGCAACTGATGCCATTGCTGTGCTGGTAAATGCAAAAAGTAATGATACCTTAATGAGTATTCAGCGATTGCAGGATCAGTTGCTGGGTAAAATAAACAGGAACCAGAATATTGTTTTTGATGGCTTAAGTGCAACCAGTACGGTAAGGTTTATTATAGACTCAGTTTTGCACGGACAAAAATTTGATACCTCTGTTGTAAAGGCTGCTAAAAATAGTAAAGAGGTAATAGATTATGTAGCCAAAAACGAAAATGCTATTGGTATGGTGGGCATAGAATGGATAGGAAATCCCGAAGATACGGAGCAGGTAAACATGTTAAAGAACGTAAAAATTGCTTATGTGCAATGTGATAATTGTAAAGACTCACCTTATGTAAAGCCAATGCAGGTAAGCATCCTCACAAAAAGATACCCTTTGGTACGTGGTTTGTATTATATCCTTAAAGAAAATTATATAGGATTGGGAGCAGGTTTTGTAAGCTTTTTAAAATACGAAAGAGGCCAGTTGATTTTTAAAAGAGCTTATCTTGGCCCGGTAATGGGATTTCAAATAAGAAACATAAGGCTTAATGAAAAATTACCAAAAAATTAATTAAAAGTATTAACGGTTTATTATAAATTTAAATAACATTTTACAAGTCAAATAAACAAAATAAAAAAAGATGAACAAATTTAAACCAAGCATTTTTTTAATGACAGCTTTGCTTTTTGCAAATTTTATAATGGCACAAAGTATAGATGATGGTAAAAAGTTTATGTATTATGAAAGGTTTAAAAGTGCCAAAGATGTTTTTCAAAAATTGGCAACCGCTAATCCAAATAATGAAGAAGCTGTTTATTGGTTAGGCCAGGCAGAAATAGGCCTGGATGATGTTGCAGGCGCAAAAGCTTTATATCTGCAAAAATTATCTGCCAGCCCTAACAGCCCATTGATTTTAGCAGGTGTGGGCCATGTAGAATTACTGGAAGGTAAAACTGCTGATGCCCGCAATCATTTTGAAACGGCCATTTCCCTTAGTCAGGGTAAAAGTATTGCTGTATTAAATGCTGTTGGTTTTGCCAACGGAAACCCCGATAGTAAAAATGGTGATGCCGCTTATGCAATAGATAAATTAAAGCAGGCTACCACACTTAAAGGATTTAAAGATCCTGAAGTATGGGCAAACCTTGGCGATGCCTACCGCAAATTTGCCGATGGAGGAAACGCCATTAAGGCTTATCTCTCTGCGCTTGCAATAAATCCCAATTATGCAAGAGCGATTTACCGTTCGGGCCGTGTGTATCAAACACAAGGTGCAGCTCAGGAACCACTTTACACAAAATATTATAACGACGCAATAGCAAAAGATCCTGCTTATGCTCCGGTTTATAATACTTTATTCAATTATTATTATGATATCAATGTTCCTAAAAGTGCTGAATACCTGGAAAAATGGTTAGCTAATTCTGATGATGATCCTAAAGCCTGTTATTTAAGAGCCTCCCTGAAATATGCACAGGGTTTATTTAACGAGGCCATTGCAAAATCTACAGAATGTATTACCGCAGGCGGCACAACGCCATACCCTAATCTGTATGGTATAAAAGCGCTTGCCTACAACAGGTTGGGCGATTCTGTAAATGCAAAAGCCAGTTACGACGAATATTTTAAACGTCAGTCTGTTGATAAAATAGGGGCTGGAGATTATTCTTCTTACGCAACTATTTTACTTAAATTCCCCGGCAACGAAACAGAAGCCGGTAAGCTGGTAGATAAAGCTGTGGCACTTGATACTTTGGAGGCTAATAAAGTAAGCTATCTTAAAGCAATTGCAGTGGCTTATGAAAATCAAAAAAAATATAAAGAAGCCGCTGATTGGTTTAGCAAAGTATTAACCGTTAAAAAGAATGTTGGTAAAACTGATTTGTATTATGCAGGCTACGATTATTTCAGGGCCAATGCTTTTCAGCCTTCTATTAATGTGTTTAATCAATACGTTACAAAATACCCTGAAGATATTTTTGGATACTATATGATTGGCAAAGCAAATGCAGGAATTGACTCTACAGGTGCACTTGGTTTGGCTCTGCCTTCTTACGAAAAAGCAATCGCTATAGGAGAAGCTTCAGCAGATAAAGAAAAAGTAAAAGCCCAGCTTATAGGCGCTTATAAATATTTTATTGAATATTATTATAACGTAAAAAAAGATCAGGCTACAGCATTAAGTTATGCTGATAAAGCTATTGCTTTAGATCCCACCGATACACAATTAATTGCCAACCGGGAGCTTATCAGTAAAAATGATCCCAAAGCTCCCCCTAAAAAGATAGCTGCTCCAAAACCTCCTGTAAAACAGAAGGCTGGTACAACCCCAAAAAAAAAGTAAAGTCAAGAAATAAATGATTTAAAGCCTGCTGGTTTAACAGCAGGCTTTTTTAATTTCTTAAATTTAAAACAGCGTATTGTATATTGGCAATGCTGTCTTATTTTTGCTTAAATCTCCTTTAACTATGCAGTTTTTTCTTTTACAGGTTAATGAAATAAATAGTGCCAATAATTATTTACCTATAGCATTACAGTTGATTTTTGCAACAGGCCTTATAGCTACTATTATCTGGGGGTCTAATCTGCTGGGGCCAAAAAGAAAAGGTACCGATAAACTTCAAAATTTTGAAAGCGGTATAGAAATAAAAGGCAACGCCCGCCAGCCCATGGCCATCAAATATTTTTTAGTAGCAATTTTATTTGTGCTGTTTGATGTAGAAGTGATATTTTTTTATCCCTATGCGGTAAATTTCAGGGAACTTGGCTGGCATGGGTTTATGGCTATCATAATGTTTGTAGGATTATTTTTAGCCGGCTTTATTTATATTTTTAAGAAAGGTGCGTTGAATTGGGAAGAGTAATAAATATGCCAATTTGCAGATGTGCCAATTTGCAAATATTAAGAGAATGATTAATTGATATACCAATTGGCACATTGGATTATTTGGAAATTGCATAATATATGAGTCGTCCGGTACAATATAATAACACAGTAAAATTTGAAGGTATTCCCGAAGGGTATATGGGAGACGGATACATGGCAACCAATTTTGAAAAGGTAGTAAGTCTTGCCCGTAAAAATTCTATCTGGCCATTGCCTTTTGCTACAAGCTGCTGTGGTATTGAGTTTATGGCTACCATGGGAAGTCATTACGATTTGGCCAGGTTTGGATCAGAGAGAGTAGGTTTTTCTCCACGCCAGTGCGATCTGTTGATGGTGATGGGGACTATTGCAAAAAAAATGGGTCCGGTATTGCGCCAGGTTTATTTACAAATGGCAGAACCCCGTTGGGTAATAGCGGTGGGCGCCTGCGCCAGCAGCGGAGGTATTTTTGACACCTATTCTGTGTTGCAGGGTATAGATCAGGTAATACCCGTAGATGTGTATGTGCCTGGCTGTCCGCCGAGGCCCGAAGCCATTTTAGATGGCTTTATGAAAGTGCAGGATTTGGTAAATGCAGAAGGATTAAGAAGAAGGCATAGCGATCAATACAAAGATTTATTAAACAGTTATGGAATACAGTAACTGTTGTATCAGAATAGTTTATTTTTTTTATAATTACCCTTAAGCAATAAAACAATAGAACATTTTAACAATGGTTTTATCCAACGAAATAATAAAAAATAAACTCACTGAAAAATTTGGCGATCAGCTTTCTGATTGGGGAGAACCTTATGGCATGCTGACTTTTACCGGTGTTAAAGAAATTAATTTAAAAGTATTACAGTTTTTGTTTGATGATGCAGAACTGAAATTTATGTTTCTCACCGATTTGCAGGCTGTGCATTATCCTGATAATAAAGGTGCAGAACTCGCTGTGGTGTATCATCTTCATAATCTTGTTGATAATATCCGCATACGGTTTAAAGTATTTACAGATATTAATACCCCGGATGTTTTTAGTGCCACGGCATTATACGAAGCCGCTAATTTTATGGAACGGGAAACATACGATTTTTACGGAGTAAATTTTATAGGCCATCCTAATTTAATAAGGATATTAAACGTAGATGAAATGGATTATTTTCCTATGCGGAAAGAGTTTCCTCTGGAAGACCAGACAAGGATTGATAAGGATGATGAAATGTTTGGGAGGTAGATCCACCTATTCTCTCTGCCAGGTGGCGGAAGGTAAATGGAAAAGGTCGTTGCCAGGAAGCGCATAATATAATTAAAGTTGAATAAAGAAATATTGCAGATGTGGAAGATTAAATGTTTGAAAAAGATTTAAAGCACCGTCTTTCTCCTTAGGAAAAATAATAAGAGGATGAGCATAAAAAAATTAATGCCGGTTACAATAAATAGAAAATATTAATGTCTCAGCAAGATCATATTTTATTACCTGAAGGCTCAATAGAAAAGCAGACAACTACCCTAAACCTGGGGCCTACACACCCGGCTACGCATGGTGTGTTTCAAAATATTTTAGAATTAGATGGGGAGCGTATTTTAAAAGCCACCTCCACCGTAGGTTATATCCACCGGGCTTTTGAAAAAATTGCAGAGCGAAGGCCGCTGTATCAAATCACACCACTTACAGACAGGCTGAATTATTGTTCATCACCCATCAACAATATGGGCTGGCATATTACCTGCGAAAAATTATTGAATGTTACCATTCCCAAAAGGGTAGATTACCTGCGGGTTATTATTATGGAGCTGGCACGCATCAGCGATCATCTTATCTGTAATTCAATTGTAGGTGTAGATAGCGGCGCTTACTCAGGCTTTTTATACCTGATGCAATTCCGTGAATTGATATATGAAATTTATGAAGAAGTTTGTGGCTCCCGGCTTACCACAAATATTGGCCGCATTGGTGGGTTCGAAAGAAATTTTACCAACACCGCTTTTGAAAAATTAGAAAAATTTTTAGCAGAATATCCAGCCCAGTTAAAAGAGTTTGAAAATCTTTTTACCCGTAACCGTATTTTTATGGACCGCACAATTGGCACTGGCCCTATCAGTGCCGAACGGGCACTTAACTATGGTTTTACAGGCCCTAATTTAAGAGCCGCCGGGGTTGATTATGATGTAAGGGTACACACCCCATACAGCAGCTACCCCGATTTTGATTTTACCATTCCTGTTGGCAAAACTGGCGATTGTTATGATCGGTTTTTGGTGCGCAACGAAGAGATGTGGCAAAGCCTCAGCATCATTAAACAGGCATGGCAAAAAGTACAGGAGTTTAAAGGCGCAGAAGCAGAAGTTTTTCATGCAGATTCTCCGGCATATTATCTTCCGGAAAAGAAAGATGTTTATACCAAAATGGAAGCGCTCATTTATCATTTTAAAATTGTAATGGGCGAAATAGAAATGCCGGTTGGCGAAGTGTATAGTTCGGTAGAAGGTGCCAATGGCGAGTTAGGGTTTTACCTGATAAGTGATGGCGGCAGAACACCCTACAGGCTTCATTTCCGGCGGCCATGTTTTATATATTACCAAGCTTATCCGGAGCTTACAAAAGGCGGAATGCTGAGTGATGCGGTAATAACAATGAGCAGTTTGAACCTGATAGCCGGGGAGATGGATGCGTAAATTATTTAGATTTTTAATGCTAAAAAAAATGAGGATTAAAATGGATATAGAAATTGTTGAGAATTTTGCTTCGCATAAAGAGGCAGAGCATAATGACAATTTGTATTATGCTAAATTAAGCCCCAAAAATTTATTGAAAGAATGTTTTGATTTAAGGAAACTGAATTATTTTAATGGTAAAGAAAATAATTTATCAAGATAATTAAAAGAAAAGATTAGGAAAAGCAAAATGCAGGCAGGGATCAGGATTTAGTAGATATAAAAAAATTGAAGGAACGTAATAAATTAAAATGAATATTATTTTTTCACAGGAAAAATTAAATAGGGTTAATGAAATAATACTTCGTTATCCCCAAGGCAAACAGAAAAGTGCCTTGTTGCCTGTACTGCATTTAGCACAGCAGCAGTTTAATGGCTGGCTTGATGTGCCGGTAATGGATTATGTGGCTTCACTTTTAAACATTGAGCCGATAGAAGTATATGAAGTGGCCAGTTTTTACAGTATGTATAATTTAAAACCTGTTGGAAAATATATGTTCGAGGTTTGCCAAACGGGGCCGTGTATGCTTAATGGCAGCGATGATATTATTGATTATATAAAACAAAAATTGAACATTAAAGTGGGTGAAACAACCACCGATGGAATGTTTACTTTAAAAACCGTAGAATGTCTCGGTGCTTGTGGCTATGCTCCGGTGATGCAGTTGGGAAAAACGTACAGGGAGCATTTGACGAAAGAAAAAGTAGATGCGATAATTGAAGAATGCAGAAATAATGTTGTAAGAAATAATTAGTCTTAAAATAAAAAATTATGGAAGCAATTATCCAATATCTAAATGGGATAATTAAATAATTAAACAAATGGGAAAGCATATACCATATTTAAAAAATGCACAAAGCTTGCCAGGCTATAAGATGGAACTCTTATTTGAAGATGGAGTGGAAGGAATAATTGATCTTGTAAAATGGAAAGGAAATGGGGTATTTGAATTTTGGAATGATGAAAATAACTTTAAGGATTTTCATATAACTGATACTAAAAAATTACAGTGGAATGAGGACATTGACATGGATCCTGACGCATTTTATCTGAGGTTAATTAATAAAACGTTTGAAGAATATGCCGGAGATAAGTAGGTTTTACGGAATAATAATTAAAATGTATTTTGGAGATCATGTGCCGCCACATTTTCATGCAGAGTATAATAATTTCTCTGCCCAGATATCAATTGTAAATTTTGCTTTACTTAATGGTTCATTACCTCCTAAAGCTTTTTCAATGGTTGTTGAGTGGGCTATGTTGCATCATGAGGAATTATTATCAAATTAGAACTCGCTGAGCGAAACAGGCAAAGGGAATTATAAAAAAATAGAACCTTTAAATTAAATATTATGGAAGCAATTATCCCATACCTGAATTTTAATGGCAATGCCGCAGAAGCATTGGTATTTTATTCAACAGCCTTAGGCGGAAATGTTACGCAATCATCCACTTTTGGAGAAGCAAATATGGCGCAGGATGAAACCATGAAAGATAAAATTCTTCATGCCGTTTTTGAAGCCGGGGAGCTAAAATTTATGGTGAGTGATTGCCCGCCGGGAGTAAGTGTTTCCGAAGGTAACCAGGTAAGCCTTTCTTTAAATTTTAATGATGCGGAAACTATTGAAAAAACTTTTACTGCATTGGCAGAAGGTGGACAAATTACTATGCCGATGCAGGATACTTTTTGGGGTGCCAGGTTTGGAATGACAAAAGATAAATTCGGCGTGCATTGGATGTTTAATCATGATAAAGAAAAAAAAGAAAACTGATGGGCATTACTTCTGCCATATTAAAAGTAAGAGAACACCGTAAATCAGAAAAAAATGCTGAAGTAAATTTTTTAGTGGATAGCGATGCCATTTATAGTTTGGTACCGGGTAAAATATTAGATGAGTTAGAAATAGAACCCTATAAGGAAATGAGTTTTTCTCTTGCAGATGGCACGGTTTTAAAAAGAAAAGTTTGTTCTGCTTATTTTGAGTATGAAGGGGAAGGTGGCCCCGCCCCGGTAGTGTATGGAGAAGAAGGAGATGAACCCTTGCTGGGAGCAACAACTTTAGAATCCCTGGGTCTGGTGCTAAATCCATTTACCAGAACTCTGCATCCCATGAAAATGCTAATGGCGAAATTGAAAAAATAAAAGTTAGTTTTTAACGATGATTTTTTGAAAGTTTTTATATGGTAAGATAAAAGTTGAATAAATAGATATTGTAAAAGAGTGCCCCGATAGCTATCGGGGCCGATGAAGTTGAACAATGTTGTTATAGCTGGGTAAAAAATAAAAAATCTGCACGTGCGGATATTCAATATGAGTAAAAAATTATTATTAGATAAAATTAATGTTCCGGGCATAAGAGGCTACGAAATTTACCGCCGTGAAGGTGGTTACCGCAGCGTGGAGAAAGCTTTAAAAATGCAGCCGGCAGATATTGTGGAAGAAGTGAAGAAAAGTGGCTTGCGTGGCCGTGGTGGTGCAGGTTTCCCAACAGGATTAAAATGGAGTTTTATTGCAAAGCCCGAAGGCGTGCCACGCCATTTGGTTTGCAATGCAGATGAGAGCGAACCCGGCACTTTTAAAGACCGGTATTTAATGGAGTTTCTTCCGCATATTTTAATTGAAGGAATGATCGTGGCCTCGTTTGCGTTAGGTAGTAATACAAGTTATATTTATATCCGTGGTGAGTATGACTGGATAACCGATATTCTGGAAGTGGCCATTGCAGAAGCCAAACAAAATGGCTGGCTGGGAAAAAATATTCAGGGCAGTGGATTTGATTGTGAGATTTATGTGCATCGTGGTGCCGGGGCTTATATCTGCGGAGAAGAAACAGCCTTGATAGAAAGTCTGGAAGGTAAAAGAGGCAACCCGAGAATTAAGCCGCCGTTCCCCGCCGTAAAAGGTGCGTGGGAAAGGCCAACGGTAGTAAATAATGTGGAGACACTTGCTGCAATTGTTCCTATCATAAATGATGGTGCAGATGAGTATGCAAAAATTGGTGTGGGAAAATCTACCGGCACAAAATTAATAAGTGCCTGTGGTAACATTAATAAGCCGGGCATTTACGAAATTGATATGACCATTTCTGTAGAAGAATTTATTTACAGTGATGAGTATTGTGGCGGCATTGCCAATGGTAAAAAATTAAAAGCCTGTATCCCCGGCGGCTCTTCTGTTCCTATTCTGCCGGCTAATCTTTTACTCACTACTGCAAAAGGAGAAAAGCGGTTGATGAACTACGAAAGCCTGAGCGATGGCGGCTTTGCAACCGGCAGTATGATGGGCTCTGGCGGTTTTATTGTATTGGATGAAGACCAATGTGTCGTTCGCCATACATACACCTTAGCAAGATTTTACCGCCACGAAAGTTGCGGCCAATGCAGCCCCTGCCGGGAAGGTACCGGCTGGATGGAAAAAATATTATTGAGTATTGAAAAAGGAAAAGGAAAAATAAGTGATATAGATTTACTGTGGGATATTCAGCGCAAGATAGAAGGAAATACTATTTGTCCGTTGGGCGATGCAGCAGCCTGGCCGGTAGCCGCTGCCATCAGGCATTTCAGGGATGAGTTTGAATGGCATGTGCTGAACCCGGAAAAATGTTTGACAGAAAATTATGGATTGGCGCATTATGCAGATGATATTCATGTGCCGGTAACAGTGTAAAATAATTAATGATCATTATTAACGATATAGAAATAAAAAATTTTAAAAGTATACGCCATCAAAAAATTGAAGGGTGTAAACGAATTAATGTTTTTGTAGGTCCCCCAAATGTGGGGAAGAGTAATATATTGGAAGGGTTGGGGTTATTTTCAATTGATTTTGATAGTAAAAACTTTTCAGACTTTGTGAGAATGGGAAAAAGCACTACTCTTTTTTTTAATGGCTCAATAGAACGCTCAGCTCAAATAATTTTGAATAAATATTTCAGGGCTAAAGCAAAATATAAAAAGGGAGAGGTTCATATTACTTTAGAAGAGGATAGATTAAATGAAGGATTTGAAAATTTGGATAAATGGATTCATGAAAGAAATATTAGTAATTCTGATTTGGAAGATAAATTAATAGTAAGAGCAAACTTTAATGTAAAAGAAGATGTAAATAAAATTGAAAATTACAATGGGTATCCCTCATTAAATTTATATGAAAATTTAAATGGTGATAAAGCAATGATGAGAGGACACACTAAATCTTCAATTTTAAAATATGAGTATCAAAAGAATATTCAGTATGATTCTAAAGATGCATCACATCTTGATCAGCCATTTGGAGAAAATATTTTTGAAATTATATCTACTAAAGAAGAGTTGAATAATTCAATAATCAAAATTCTGGAAGCTTACGGATTAAATTTTTTATATGATTCAGAAAGTCAGGAATACAAAATTTTAAAAATCATTGGAAAGAAAATTTTTACAGTACCTTATTTTATGACTGCTGATACTTTGAGAAGGTTAATTTTTCATGAAGCTGCAATTCTATCTAATAATAATTCTGTGTTATTATTTGAAGAGCCTGAGTCGCAAATGTATCCTCCCTTTATCTCCAAGTTAACTTCTTCAATTATAAACGATGAAAATAAAAATCAATTTTTTATCGCTACACATAGCCCTTTTGTATTAAACGATTTTATGGAAAATGCTAAAGATGATTTGGCAATATATTTAGTCGATTATAAAAAAGAAACAGGCGAAACTATTATAAATAAAATGAGTGATGAAAATATGCACGAGGCTTATCAATTTGGGTATGATTTTTTTCTAAACATTAAACAATTCTTACCCCAAAGTACATGATAAAAAATTGGCACAGGCATTTTGTACCGGAGTGTTATTTCGATACAGTTTTGTTTAAGAAAATATTAGAAACAGATAAAAGACTAAAGCATAGAAAAGGTTGTAATAATGTGGTGAATAGTTTTAGGATTATAAATGGAAAGAAAGGAGATTTGTATGATAGCTTTGGAGTAGGCATGATTGATAAAGATAAAAAAGAATTAGATTTTTTGAATGAGTGTGAAGCTATTATAGAGTCTGATAATTTAATTTTATGGAAACATAAAGAAAGACAACATTTCATTATTCAATTATGTCCACCAATAGAAAAATGGATAATAGAGATTTTAAAAACTGATGACCGAAATGTAGAAGAGTTTGGATATACAAATGATTTTAAGAAATTAAAAAGAAGAATAAAAGATGATATTGATGATGAAAAAGATATAAAATTAAATAGATTATTAGATGCGTTATTAATTTCTTCTAATCCTGTAATAAAAAGATTAGAAAAAATATTGTTGCATTTTAGAGACAATACATATCAATATGATATAAACGAATTAATAAATGTCTGAAGAAATAAAAGCAGCACCATCTGCAACTTTTAAAGTTACCATTGATAATATCACTATTGATGTAGCTCCCGGTACCACTGTACTAAATGCTGCACGCCAGATTGGTGGCGATGTTGCCCCGCCTGCAATGTGCTATTACAGCAAGCTGGAAGGCAGCGGGGGTAAGTGCCGTACCTGCCTGGTAGAGGTTGCAGCAGGCTCTACGGCAGATCCCAGGCCTATGCCTAAACTCGTTGCAAGCTGCCGTACCAATGTAATGGATGGTATGGTGGTAAAAAATATTACCAGCGAAAAAGTAACAGATGCAAGAAATGGCGTTGTAGAATTTCTATTAATTAATCATCCCCTGGATTGCCCGATATGCGACCAGGCCGGCGAATGTCATTTACAGGATCTGGGATATGATCATGGCAAAGAAGGAACACGTTACCAGTTTGCCCGCCGCACTTTTGTAAAAGAAGATATCGGCCCTTACATACAGTTGCACATGACCCGTTGCATCCTTTGTTACCGTTGCACTTATGTGGCAGACCAGATAACCAATAAGCGTGTACACGGTATCGTGGACAGGGGCGATCATGCAGCCATCTCCACTTATATTTCCAAAGCAATAGAAAATGATTTTAGTGGCAATATGATTGATGTTTGCCCGGTGGGTGCATTAACAGATAAAACTTTCCGGTTTAAAAACCGGGTGTGGTTTACCAAGCCCGTAGATGCACACCGCAATTGTGAAACGCCCAACTGCTGCGGGAAAACAACTTTATGGATGAGAGGCGAAGAAGTTTTCCGGGTTACGGCACGTAAAGATCAATGGGGCGAAGTGCAAAGCTATGATGGCAAACCCGGCTGGATATGCAATACCTGCCGCTTTGATAAAAAAGAAGCCAGAGACTGGGTGATTGAAGGTGTAACAACCATCAGCCGCCATTCAGTAATTGGCGCTAATAAATACCAAAAATTAAATATGCCGGCCGAAACAATTCAGGAAGTTATGGGAGGCCTGCAACCCAAACTGATGATGAACATACATAATGTAAGCGAAGTAAATAACCCAAACATACATTTAAGCGAAATAGAAAGGCCTGCAAATGCTGATGATTTTGATAATGCCGGGCAACACATTATTGGTGCTGGAGAATCAAGCCAGTGGGGTTTAAAACCTGCTACCGGTACCGAACAAACAAATGAAGTAGATTAAAAATATTTTATAACGAAAAAAAATTCGTCTAACGGGGAATTTACAAAACAAATTATGCTTTTAACCATTGACCTGGCATTGATAATAGAAAAGCTGGTTTTAATAACTGTGGTTGTAATGGGCTCGCTGGTAATAGCCATGTACACTACGTTTGCAGAGCGTAAAGTAGCAGCTATACTACAGGACAGGCGTGGCCCAAACAGGGCTGGCCCCTTTGGCTTATTACAGCCTTTGGCCGATGGACTGAAATTATTTTTTAAAGAAGAAATTATCCCTAATTTTTCTTCCAAAACTTTATTTGTATTGGGCCCCGGCCTGGCCATGCTTACGGCTATTATGACCAGTGCCGTAATTCCCTGGGGCGATAAAGTGCATTTTTTCGGCAGAGATATTTCCCTGCAGATTGCAGATATTAATATCGGCATCCTTTATGTATTTGGTGTAGTAAGTTTGGGGGTATATGGTATTATGATTGGCGCCTGGGCAAGTAATAATAAATTTTCTTTACTGGGAGGCTTAAGGGCAGCTTCACAAATCATCAGTTACGAACTGGCCATGGGTATTTCTTTAATTGGTTTGCTGATGGTAACGGGAACGCTTAGCCTGAAAGAAATGGTGTTGCAGCAGCAGGCCGGGCATTGGAATGTTATCAATCAGCCATTGGGCTTTTTTATATTTTTAATCTGTGCCTTTGCAGAGTGTAACCGGACTCCTTTTGATTTACCGGAGGCAGAAAATGAATTGATCGGCGGGTATCATACAGAGTATTCATCCATGAAACTGGGATTCTATTTATTTTCAGAGTATATCAATATGTTTATCAGCAGTGCAGTAATGGCCTGTTTGTTTTTTGGGGGATATGATATGCCTTTTGTAAATGAAGCAAATTTTTCTCCCAATATTGCTGCGCTTATCGGCATAGCAGCCTTGATGGGTAAAATCGTTTTCTTTTTATTTGTCTTCATGTGGGTGCGCTGGACCATACCGAGATTCCGGTACGATCAACTGATGCACTTAGGATGGAGGATATTAATACCGCTGGCATTATTTAATATGCTGGTAACGGGGGGAGTGATTTTATATTTTAATAAATAACTAAATACAAACAGAAATAAAAATATAAACAATAAAATTTCTGAATACAATAACAGAGGAATTTTAAACCAGTATTTTTGCCGGAAGTCGTATTCAGAAATTTTAAGGAAACTATAAATATAATATACTCATACTCCATCCCTCTCCTTTGGAGAGGGGATAGGGGTGAGGCTAAAAATTATAAATCATGCAGGCATTAACCAACAGGGTAAAAATTGTAGAGCGCAAGCCAATGAGTTTGTGGGAGCGGTTATACATACCCGCAATTTTTAAAGGTATGATGATCACCTTCAGCCATATTTTTAAAAAGAAACCTACCATTAATTATCCTGAAAAAAAACGCCCCTTCAGCCCGGTATTCCGGGGGTTACAAATTTTAAATCGTGATGAAGAAGGCCGTGAAAACTGTACTGCATGTGGGTTGTGTGCTGTCGCCTGCCCGGCAGAAGCCATTACCATGGAAGCAGCCGAAAGAGAACCCGGCGAAGAACATTTATACCGGGAAGAAAAATATGCAGCCAAATATGAAATCAATATGCTGCGCTGTATTTTCTGTGGGCTTTGTGAAGAAGCCTGCCCTAAGGATGCAATTTACCTGAGCGAAACTTTTACCCCGTCAGATTATCAGCGCAAACAATTTATTTATAACAAAGCCGATTTGCTTATTCCTGATCCCAGGAAAGATCCGGAAGCATATAAAAAAGCCCTGGGCAACCGGGCAAAAAATAAAACAGTTAATTGATTTAATTTTCAGAATGAATATTTCAACCCTTTTATTTATTTTATTGGCTGTAATGGCTGTGGGCAGTGCATTAATGATGCTCCTGAGCAAAAGCCCCGTTCATAGCATCTTATGGCTCATCGTGGTTTTCTTTTCTATATCCGGGCATTATGTTTTATTGAATGCACAATTTTTGGCCATTGTAAATATCATTGTGTATGCAGGTGCCATAATGGTATTGTTTCTTTTTGTGGTAATGCTGATGAATCTGAATGCTGAAACAGAACCTGCAAAAAATTACAGGCTGCACCTGATAGGTATTATCTCCGCCGGGTCTTTATTATTGGTATTGCTTTCTGCATTGATGAGTGTAAATATGCACCAGCCGGTGATGATGAGAATTGGAGATGCCGGCCTTATTAAAAAATTAGGCAAAACTTTATTTACCAATTATGTATTGCCTTTTGAAATAAGCAGTGTATTATTTTTAAGTGCAATGATTGGTGCAGTTGTAATCGGCAAAAAAAATTAATGTTATCATTTAATAAAAATACAAAGCCATGAAAAAAATTATTGCCATTAGCCTGGTCATTTGTTTTGCAGCAGGCAACGCCACGGCACAAATTGATATTAATAATTTAAGTCTTGATAAAATTTTTGGCAAACTGCTGGAGGTACAAAAAGGGTTTGCACCAAAATTTTCTTTGGGCAACCAGCCCATTGATAAAATATTTAAAGTAGCCGAAATTATCGGGCTTAAAAGAAATGAACAGGCTACTAAATTGTTTAATACATTTAAAACCGGGCGCACTGTTTATAAAGTGGCTTCTTACCTGGGTACAGCAATATCTGCTTATGCAGCAATAAAAGCAATTGATAAGGCCGCAACCAACAAAGATTATCAAACCGCATTGGCTACAGGGTTAAGCAGTATTGGTTCGGGGCTTATTGTAAAGTTTTTAACAAAGGGCGCATCTTATAAAGCCGTGGATATTTTTAATGGCATTATCAGAAATAAAGTAAAAGATAAAATAAGAGATATTCTTTCAGTCGCACCGGCTTCATCTAATTTTGGTATTGGAGTATATGTGAAATTATAAATTATGGATATTAAAGCATACATAGCATTATCGTTAATCTTATTTACCATTGGTATTATTGGTGTACTGGTACGCCGTAATGCAATTATTGTTTTTATGTGTGTAGAGCTGATGCTGAATGCCGTGAATTTACTGCTGGTGGCATTTTCTAAAATGCACAGTGCAAGTGTTGCCGCAAAAGCTTCACTTACGTTTGCAAGCGATGCACAGATTTTTGTTTTCTTTATTATGATTGTAGCTGCTGCAGAAGTAAGTGTAGGCCTGGCTATTATTGTAATGATGTACCGAAACACACATTCAATTGATGTGAATTTTTTAAACAGGCTTAAAAATTAAAAACAAAAAATAAAAGTAAAAAATGCCTTTGCTTTTATCTCTTGGCTTCTGACTTATATGGAGAATGTATTACAGAAAATAGTTGGGTGGATACCTTTACTTCCTTTGATTGGATTTTTAATTAATGGGTTGGCAAGAAATTTTTTATCAAAAAAAGCATCCGGATTCGTCGGTAGTTTTTCGGTTTTGTGTTCCTTTGTTTTAAGCATCTATGTTTTCTTTCTTGTAAAAGAAGGCAATACGTATATGGCACATTATTTCGATTTTATAAACATGATTGCTTTAAAAATTGCCTTCGATTTTAAGATTGATCAACTCTCTTCTTTATTCCTGTTAATCATTACGGGCATTGGCTTTTTAATTCATCTGTATTCTACTTCCTACATGAAGGAAGAGTCTTCAAAAGATTTTGCAAAATATTTTTCTTATCTCAACCTCTTTATTTTTTCTATGTTGTTGCTGGTAATGGGTGGCAATTATGTAATTATGTTTATCGGCTGGGAAGGCGTAGGGCTTTGCTCTTACCTGCTTATTGGTTTTTGGTTTAAAAATAATGAATACAATAATGCTGCAAAAAAAGCTTTTATAATGAACCGCATTGGTGATCTTGGCTTTCTGCTGGCCATTTTTTGGTTGATTGCAAAAACAGGTACGGTTAATTATGATGACGTTTTTTCAGCAGTAAATCTTGCTAAGTTTTCTACTGTAGATATTACCGGCATTACTTTATTAATGTTTGTGGGCGCTACCGGCAAAAGTGCACAGATACCTTTATACACCTGGCTGCCCGATGCAATGGCGGGCCCAACGCCGGTAAGTGCATTGATACATGCTGCAACCATGGTTACCGCCGGTATTTACATGATTGCCCGCAGTAATATTTTATACACGATGGCGCCGGTTACACAAGCTATAGTGGCAATTACCGGATTAGCCACTGCAATTTTAGCAGCTACCATTGCATTAAAACAAAACGATATTAAAAAAGTGCTGGCATACTCTACCGTTAGTCAGTTGGGTTATATGTTTTTAGGCTTAGGCGTAGGTGCTTACTCCGGCGCTGTGTTTCATGTAATGACACATGCGTTTTTTAAAGCATTATTATTTCTTGGCGCCGGTAGTGTAATTCATGCAATGGGTGGCGAGCAGGACATGCGCAATATGGGTGGCTTAAAAAAATACATGAGTATTACGCACCTAACATTTTTGTTGGGGTGTATTGCCATTGCAGGCATACCGCCTTTCTCTGGTTTTTTCTCTAAAGATGAAATACTTGCAGCGGCTTTTGCAAAAAATCCGGTGTATTGGGTTATCGGGGTTGCGGGT
>JANLQE010000031.1:0-3237 GCA_031367625.1 Bacteroidota bacterium | reverse complement strand
ATCATTGAAAGCCAGGGTATAAATATATTATTGAATTGCTGGTATTCAATTGGATTTGATTTTATAAAATTTAATTCAATATTATTTTGTTTAAATATTTCTTTTGCATAAAGCTCCACTCCACCAACAGGATTAATATATTGGGTTGCATTCATTGCCTTACAAATGGCAATTACCTTTTCCTGTGCTTTAAGCTGATGATCAATTGGTATTGCAGATGAAATAATAAATTCAGTTTTAATATCAAGGTATTTACACACTACCTGCAGGGACTGATAAATAAAGCCGAATAGATTTTCCTCATCATTGTTAATTACAGATTCCAACAAAGTATATACTGAATTAAACTCCGGTGCTTTTCTATACGATTCAGTTATTCTTCTTAATAACTTAATTCGTTCGGTTTTAAAAGTATCAGAGAGTTTTCTTTGATCAACATTCAAAAAATCAGAATCCTTTTTTAATGGAATAGTAAAATATTCATCTTTACCATTAACCAGTATCCTATTTCTGTTTATCCATCCCTTTTTTGTAAACTGTATATTATCGTACACTACAAATTTATCTGCAGCATTGATCAGCTGGAAATATCCAATGTAGGGGAAAATATAAGGTTGCATGATTGCCAGCTTCATTAAAAACAGGTTTTAATAAGATCGCATATTGTTTTTACATCAGCTTCTTCCAACTCATAATACATGGGCAGCGCCAATGCCCTTACGCTAATTGATTCTGAAACAGGGCAAACTTCCCCCTGGCATTGCGGAAGGTTATTAAGAGAAGGATAAAAATACCGCCTTGCACTAATATTATTTTTTTGCAGTAAAGATTTAATGTGGAGCAGCCTTTGTTCACTGTCAATTATTATGGGGTGATAACTGTAATTATATACCGTTCCCGCAATTGCCTCTGGCCTTTGAATTGGCAGATCCTTTAGCAGCCTCTCATATAATGCTGCTATACTTTTTCTTTTTGCCATAAACTCCTTCATCATGGGTAATAAACACAAACCCATGGCTGCATGAAATTCGGAACTCTTTCCGTTTATGCCTATCGAGAAATGATCATCCCCGATATGGCCGAACTGCCGGTACAACATCATTTTTTTAGCTAACTCATCATCGTTGGTAATAATGGCCCCTCCCTCAATGGTATGAAAAATTTTGGTAGCATGAAAACTGCAGGTTGCAATATCTCCAAAAGTTAAAACCTGTTTGCCGTTTAATTCAGCGCCAAATGCATGGGCCCCGTCATAAATAACTTTTAAATGATGTTGTGCAGCAATTTTTTCAATGGCATCAATATCGCAGGGGTTTCCATAAACATGGGTTGCTAAAATGGCAACCGTATCTGAAGTGATAACCGATTCAATTTTTTGCGGGTCAATATTAAAATCTGTGTTTTTAATATCGGCAAATACAGGCTTACATCCTTCCCATAAAATAGAATTGCTGGTTGCCACATAAGAAAACGGAGTAGTTATAATTTCACCTTTTACGCCAAGCGCCTTTAAAGCAATCTGCAGGGCAATGGTTCCGTTATTTACATACAACAAATGCTTAACCCCTAAATAATTCTTTAACTTTTCTTCCAGCTCCTGTACCAACGGGCCATGGTTCGTTAACCATTTTCTTTCCCATATTCCCTTCAGGTATCTTTCATATTCACCATGTGGAGGAAGGTAAGGTTGTGTAACATTTATCATTTTTGACGCTGTAATTATTTTTTGCTCCTGCATATTTTCTTCCACTAAACGACTGATCAGAAAGTAGTTGTTTTATTATTTAGCAAATATAGTTTGTTAAAGCCTTCCCTTGACCCATTATTGAGGCAATAGATCCCCAGCTCTTTATCCAATTAATTTATGCATTAAAAAAATTGCTCCCGTCAAACTCCGTATTCTCCCCGGCCTCACTTACCCAACCCACCTGCTTGCCCGGGTTCCCCACCATTAGTGCATAAGCCGGTACATCTTTTGTAACAACGGCTCCTGCGCCTATCATGGCATATTCGCCAATAGTTACTCCACAAATAATGGTAGCATTGGCTCCTATACTTGCGCCTTTTTGTACCAGCGTTTTTTTAAATTCATTCTTCCGTTCTATAAAACTCCGGGGGTTTATTACATTGGTAAATACCGCCGATGGCCCAATGAATACCCCATCTTCCAATATCACGCCATTATATACCGATACATTATTTTGAATTTTTACCCCATTACCTATCGCCACATTATTATCCACGTAAACATTTTGCCCCAGGATGCAATTATTACCAATTACTGCGCCAGACATTATATGGCTAAAATGCCAGATACAGGTGCCTTCTCCAATGATGGCACCTGCATCAATTATTGCTGTGGTATCAATATATGTGGCTGGCATAAATCTTTTGCAGCGCAAAAGTATGGTTTTATGCCTCATAATCATCTATGCAGTTTATTCTCAATTATTTCCCGGCACTCTTGGGTTATCTTTGCCGCTATGCATTACGCTTCAGTAGAAAATTTGACCAAATCTTTTGGTATAAGAACACTTTTTAAAAACATCAGCATCAACATTGAAGAAGGAGATAAAATTGCACTGGTGGCCCGCAATGGCAGTGGCAAAAGTACTTTGATGAAAATTATTGCCGGGCTGGATACGCCCGATAGTGGCACCGTGTGGGTACACAAGGATATTAAAACCGTAATGCTGCAGCAGGACAACGACTTTGACCCCCGTAAAACCATTTGGGATAATGTACTGCGTTTAGACAACCCCGTGGTAAAAGTGGTAAAAGAATATGAAGAGTTTTTAGAAAATGGTTCTGATGACCATGATAAACTTGGCGACCTGATGGCCAAAATAGATGACCTGAATGCCTGGAATTTTGAAAGCGATCTTAAACAGATACTGGGGAAATTAAACCTGCACCACCTGAACGAAAAAGTGGGCAACCTTAGTGGCGGGCAAAAGAAAAGAGTAGCCCTTGCACAATCGCTGATAGAAGCTCAACTGCATGAAGGCCGGTGCCTGCTAATTCTTGATGAACCTACCAATCATTTGGATGTAAGTATGATAGAATGGCTGGAAGAATATTTGGATGCAGCAAAAATTACGCTGCTGCTGGTAACGCACGACCGTTATTTTTTAGATGCCGTGAGCAATGAAATTGTAGAGATAGACGATGAAAAAGTATTTGTGTATAAAGGCGGTTACGATTATTTTTTAGAACAGAAAAGCCTGCGGCTGGAAG
>JANLQE010000016.1:0-12897 GCA_031367625.1 Bacteroidota bacterium | reverse complement strand
TGGTAAAAGTATTTTTAAGCAACGGTAAAGTTTTGCGTAAGCATAAAGTATTAAACAGTTCCTTACTCATTTTAGAGTTAGACGAAAAAATATCTTCTTTCCAAATTAAAAAAATAGAACTGGAATAACACATTCCCTATTTCCCCAAAAACTCTCTGATTATTTTAAAATCTTTTTCCTTTTCTTCCACCTGCGGATTATGGCCGCTATGCTCAAACATTACAAACTGTGCCTGCGGGCAATAGGTTTTATATTTTACCTGCATCCAGGGTACGGCTACTCTGTCGTAGCGGCCGGCAAGAATAAGGATGGGCATTTTAAGGTCTTTTAATTGTTTACGGAAATCAAAATTGCCGATGTCGCTGCCTACAATAAAATCTCCATCCTTGCCCACCATCTGGTAATATAATTTTGCATTTAATGGATTTGGATAAGGCTTGCCACCCCGGCCAATAAAATTATTGGGATTGTACGCATACAAAAATCCATAAGGCACCCTGCCATAAATATCCTGATGAATCTGGTCGCTGGAGATAAAGCCCTGCTCCCTTATCTTCATCAGCGTGTCCCATACTTCGGGGTAATTTGTTTTTATTTCGTGGTTGCTGTTGTCATCATTTTGCTGCCACATTACAAAGCTGTGAAAACCATTGGCAATAATTAAATGGCTCATATTTTCCCCGTATTTTATGGCATAGCCCTGCGCTACCAAACTGCCATACGAATGGCCAAGAAGGCTTATTTTATTGAGGTGCATGGCTTTTCTTAAACCTTCAATATCTTCAATGTCCCTGGCAAGTGAATATTCTTTAGCATCTTTTGCAGTGTCCGATTTCCCCCGGCCAAAGCCATCAAAATAAATTACCTGGATATTGGAGTTTACCGTAAGCGAATCAAAAACACGGTAACCCAAATGATTGCCGCCTGGGCCGCCGGGAATAATAAACACCGGCTCCCCGGTGCCAACTGTAACGGTATAAATTTTTGCACCATTTACCGTATAATATTTTCCGCCGGTATAACTGTCCGGGAAAGTTTGTGCAAATACATGTGTTGTAAAAAATAAAATAATGGCAAAGGAAAATATTTTTTTCATTTTTTTAGATGTTTGTATTGTTCTTTTTTGCTTCGCCAAAAAAGAACCAAAAAAGGCGACCCGAAAATGATTACATCCCATTTTCGGGATGGTTCCCTGATATGGCATTTGTACTACTGTGGTGAAGAGCATTGGTTCCCTGATGACATATATTTGATGCTTTAAAAGTATAGAAAGTTAAAGTACTAATTTTACAGTTTTAAAAACTGATCGTAAACTTTAAACAAATATAAATACTTGCCACTACAATTACCACCGGCCCTGCTGGCTTCTTTACAACAGATAAAAGGCTTTGATGAAAATGCTTTTGTGCAGGTACATGAAAGTGGCAGGCAAATAACTTCAGTTAGATTCAATCCGGCTAAAATAAAAAGTTCTTTGGAAGCCCCTCTCTTTGGTGATCTGGAGGGGGCTATTCCCTGGTCTTCCCACGGATACTATCTTTCGCAGCGGCCATCCTTTACATTAGATCCTTTGTTTCATGCCGGGGCATATTATGTGCAGGAAGCAAGCAGTATGTTTTTAGAAGAAGCTATCAGGCAAAGCTGCAATACAATTGAGCCGCTGCAGGTGCTTGATCTTTGTGCGGCACCTGGCGGAAAATCCACATTAATTCAATCGGTAATTTCGCCGCAGAGTTTGCTGGTGAGCAATGAAGTTATTAAAGCAAGGGTAAATATACTGGCCGAAAATATTACTAAATGGGGGGCGGCAAATGTTGTAGTAACCAATAATGATGCAAAAGATTTTCAGCGCCTGCCCGGCTTTTTTGATTTGATTGTAGTAGATGCACCCTGCAGCGGAAGTGGATTGTTCCGTAAAGATCCGGAAGCTATCAGGGAATGGAGCTTAAATAATGTAACACTCTGCAGCCATCGCCAGCAAAGGATTTTGGCAGATGTATTGCCTTCGTTAAAACCCGGCGGCATTTTAATTTATGCTACCTGTTCGTATTCTGAAAGTGAAGACGAAGCCATTGCAGACTGGCTTATCAGCGATTGTCATCTGACCTCTGTCAACCTGCAGTTAAAAGCAGAATGGAATATTGTAGAAACACAATCTGCCGCACATAACGCTTACGGCTACCGTTTTTACCCGGACAAAGTAAAAGGGGAAGGTTTTTTTATTGCAGCATTTAAAAATAACAGTATTGGCGTTACATCAAAAGAAATTAAACTAAAAAATAAACCGCAGTTATTGAGTAAAACGGAATTGGAAATTGTAAAACCTTTTATAAAAAATGCAACTGATTTTTCTTTTCTTAAATGGCAGAATGAAGTGCTGGTTTTTCCTTCGGCAATTTACGAACAGGTATTATTACTTCAATCTGTTTTATACCTGAAAAAAGCCGGTGTAAAAATGGGCGCAATTATCCGCAACGAATTAATACCCGATCATGAGCTGGCTGTAAGTACTATCCTGCCAGAAAAAATAAATGCGGTAACCGTAGATTTACCAACGGCACTGCAATATCTGCGCAGGCAGGATATAAATATTGACACATATTTAAAAGGATGGGCATTAATAAAATATAATGATCTGTCTTTAGGCCTCATAAAAATTTTGCCCAACCGGGTTAATAATTATTATCCCAGAGACTGGCGTATTCTTAACAAGTAGCAGCAAACTGAATTTCACTTGCGGGCTAATACTGGTAACGTAGAAAATCTAATCAGTATAATGATTTTATGAACCAACTTATTTCTGCATCTTTGTAACTATAATTTTTGCAGATGAAAAAATTAATCGTTTTATTATTTTTTATTCCGGTGTTTGTAAATGCGCAGACCACACATACGGTTACAGCAAAAGAAACTCTGTACTCCATTGGCAGGGAATATAACATACATCCAAAAGAACTGGCAGCATACAACAATATCCCGTTTGATAAGGGCTTAACGCTGGGACAGGTAATAAAAATTCCGGCAAAAGGAAAACTTCCGGTATTTACAGCGCCGCCGGCAAAAACTGATATCCGGGTTAAAGAAACTGTTCCCGTAAAAACTACACCTGCAAAAACGGTGGCTGTAAAAGCCCCGCCTGCTACTGCAGAAGTGGCAACTGCAATGGTTCCCATTTACCATAAAGTTGCAAAAAAAGAAACGCTGTATCACATAAGCACCCTCTACAATAAAGTGCCGGTTGCAGATATAAAAAAATGGAATCACTTAACGGGCGATGGTGTAAGTGAAGGAACTGAATTAATTGTTGGCTATAAAAAAGCCTCTAAAGAAGATGCCTTAAAAGCAGTGCCAATAGTTACCAAACAGTTACCGGTAAATACTAAAACCGAAGAGCCGGCAGGAAAAGATTTACCTGTAAAAAATCCCCCTGTTTTACCAGCTATTTCTCTGCCAACACCAGCCGAAGTAAAAACAGGAACAAACCCGGTGACAGGTAAAAATTTTAATGGAGGTTTTTTTAAAAACCTTTACAGCAAACAGCCCTCTCAAAAAACTGAAGAGAAGGGTGAAGCAGGTATTTTTAAAAGCACCAGCGGCTGGGAAGATGGGAAATATTATTGTCTTCACAATAAAGCCCAGGCGGGGTCAGTTATAAAAATTACCAGTACGGCTACCAATAAAACAATTTATGCAAAAGTGCTGGATGTAATCCCCGATCTGAAACAAAATAACGGGTTGATTATACGCCTGAGCAATGCTGCCGCTGCGGAATTGGGCGCAGGCGCTAATAATTTTGAGTGTACTATAAATTATTAAAAGATAAAATTGATTTTTTTTAAAGCAGCTTCTGGCTGCTTTTTTTATGTGAACCGGTAACCTCTCAAAAAATCTTCTACATTCATTTTTTTCTTTCCTTCCAGTTGCAATTCTTTTACTGCGATATAACCGTTGCTGCAGGCAAAATGTAAAAATGTTTTGCCATCTGTTTCAATTTCGCCGGGCATTCCCGTAGGTACTTTTTCTACTTTTTTTACTTTTACTACTTTTACTTTTTTACCATTTAAAAAAGTAAATGCAGCAGGGTAGGGCGATAAACCCCTGATTAAATTATATACTTCATCAACCGGTTTTGTAAAATCTATTTGACAGGTTTCAGTAAATATTTTTGGCGCATGATGTAGTCTTGAATAGTCAATACTGAATGGCGAATATTGAGATTCTTCATTGACTATTGACGATTGCCCATTGACAATTGTTGCCTGTTCCGTTTCTTTCAAACTATCATCTGCCAAGCCTTTCAGCGTTTTTAATAATAATGCTGCACCCACTTCTTTCATTTTATCGTGCAGTTCTCCGGCGGTTTCGTCAGGGTCTATATTTATTTTTTCCGCCATTAAAATATTACCGGTGTCTATGGCATGCTGCAGTTTAAAACTTGTAACGCCGGTATATTTTTCGCCGTTGATGATGGCCCAGTTGATGGGTGCTGCACCACGGTATTGCGGCAGCAAAGAGCCATGCAGATTGATGGTACCCAGCGGCGGCATATTCCAAACGGCTTCGGGCAGCATCCTGAAAGCGACGACAATTTGCACATCAGCTTTCAATGATCTTAGTTCTTCCAAAAATTCCGGGTTCTTTAATTTTTCCGGTTGAAGAATCTTTAAATGATGTTCAACTGCATATTTTTTTACAGCACTTTGCTGCAGTTCCATGCCTCGTCCGCCGGGTTTATCAGGCGCAGTAATTACGCCCACAATATCATATCCCGCCTGTACTAATTTTTCCAATGATGCTACCGCAAATTCAGGCGTACCCATAAATACAATGCGCAGGCCTTCTTTTTTGCCAAGCGGAAAGGGTACAACATTTTTTGCCTGTGGGTCTGCTATTCTTTTTTCTATCATCTTGTCTTTGGTTAAGGCTTAAAATCTTCGTACAGCAAATATTTTTTTCTAATGGCTTTAAATGCAGTCAATGCAGGCTCCCAGCTTTTTCTTATTTCTTTTTCCGATACGCCTTTTTTTATCTGCTGCATAAAAATATCATTGCCGGCAAGTTTGTTTATATAATTTGTTTTCAGAAAAAAACTATCCTTACCGGGGAACAGTTTATACGCCTCCATAAAATATTTTAATTGTATTTTTCTATCTGTTTTTTTCAGCACTTCTTCATTGGTGCCGGATAAATTAAAACCATAACATTGCTGGTAAAAACATTTGCTGCTTTTAGCACCTGCATTTGGTTTTGGGGTAAAGGAAAATAAATTTTTTGGTAAAGAGGGATGTCCGAATATTTCAAAAGGTTTATCTGTTCCCCTGCCTTCACTCATCACGGTGCCTTCCACAAAACAGGTAGAGGGATATAAATAAATGGCCTGCATTTCTTTTAAATTGGGAGAAGGCATTACCGGCAAAATATATTTTGTATTGTGATCATAATTTTTGCATTTAATTACCTGCACATGAAAAGCTGTATCAACAGTAGGTTTGGTAGTTGTATTGTAAGTATTTATTTTATTGGCTTCTGGTGATAACCAGTTTTCGCCTGCCAGCATCAGGGCATATTCTCCCATCGTCATTCCATACACAATGGGGATGGGCTGCATACCTACAAAACTTTTAAACTTCATATCCAGTACAGGGCCATCTACATAAAAACCATTGGGGTTAGGCCGGTCTAATATCAATAATGGTTTATGATTTTCCAGTGCTGCTTCTAAATAATATTGTAAAGAAGAAATGTAAGTATAGAATCTAACACCCACATCCTGTATGTCAAAAATAAGTACATCCACATCTTTCAAATCTGATGCGGTTGGTTTTTTATGCTCGCCATAAAGGCTTATCAAAGGAATGCCCGTTTTTTTGTCTGTAAAGTCAGCTACATGTTCTCCGGCATCAGCATCGCCCCTGAAGCCATGTTCGGGCCCAAAAATCTTTACCACTTTTATACCGCTTTTTATTAACGTATCTACCAAATGAGTATGCTGCACCATACTGGTTTGGTTGGCAAAAACCGCTACAGACTTGCCTTTCAACAGCGGTAGATACATTTCCATCCGCTCTGCGCCGGCAACTGCTTTTTGTGAAGCAGCAGTAATTCTTTTTATTTGGGCGCAGCAGAGATTAACCCAAAGTAACGTTATAGCAAAAAGTACAATTGCAAAATTCTTCATAATTCAAAGTTGGGTAAAGTTTTTTAATTCGGCGGTATTGGGATAAACTTTTAATTTTGGATTATTATTTGCAGTGGTACAAACTGGCTTTTTATTGATGAATAGAAATAAAATGTACAAGTGTGCGACGCAAGAATGCTGATGAAAGATTCATTAGCTGGTAACAAAAAATAAAAACTATGCAACAGGTAAAAACAGGTGATAAAGTAAAAGTACATTACACCGGAAAATTAACATCAGGCGATGAATTTGATTCTTCTGCCGGTCGTGAACCTTTAGAGTTTACAGTAGGCGCAGGCCAGATGATTAAAGGTTTTGATGCCGCATTGCCGGGTATGATAGTGGGCGATAAAAAAACTATAAACATAGCGGCAGAGGATGGTTATGGAGAAAGGAGCGAAGAGGCCATCATTGAGTTTCCAAAAGAAAATGTTCCGGCAGATTTGAAACTGGAACCGGGTATGACACTTACTTTAAGCAATCAACAGGGGCAGCCTGTGCCGGTGATTGTAAAAGAAGTAAAAGATGATATTATTATACTTGATGCCAATCATTTTTTGGCCGGCCAGGAATTGGTTTTTGATATTGAACTGGTAGAGGTAAATGGTGAATAAGGCAATAGGCAATAAGTCAATAGGCAATAAGTCAATAGGCAATATGCAATAAGTCAATATGGAAGCAGTTTGCAATGTGTGAACTGCTTTTGTTTTTTGCAAAAAATTAAATCTGCAAAAAAGATAAAGAATTATGGCGTGCCACCGGCCGGACTATCCACTTTTACTCCGGCACAGCGCCAGCCCACAAAGCCTCACCGGGGTAACCGTTCCTATCCCTCACGCTTACGGCTACAGCTTTCCAATTTCTTTTGCATGTTAATTCTTGTTTTCAATCATTAATTTGCAGGTTCTAAATAAAAGAAAATGATTGTAATAAATAAAGATACTCTGGTAGCCCGGTTTATAAAGTATGTGCAGATAGATACACAAAGCGACCCTAACGGCAACGAGCACCCTACCACTCAAAAACAAAAAGACTTAAGCAAGGTTTTATTTGATGAGCTGAAGCAAATGGGATTATCGACAGTAGAGCTGGATGAATATGGTTATGTATATGCAACCGTGCCGGGTAACAGCCCTAAAAAAAATATTCCTGCTATTTGTTTTTGCTCACATGTGGATACAGCCCCGGATTGCAGCGGTACCAATGTAAAACCAATACTGCATAAAAATTATAAAGGAGAAGATTTTGTATTACCGGATGATGCCACCCAGGTATTAAAAATTACTGATTCCCCCTATTTAAAAAATCATATCGGCAGCGATATTATTACCGCCAGCGGCAATACTTTATTGGGTGCCGATGATAAAAGTGGCGTGGCTGTTATTATGCAGGCTGCACAATACTTAACAGATAATCCATCCGTTTTGCATGGAGATATTAAAATTGTATTTACGCCTGATGAAGAAGTAGGAAAAGGCACTGCAAAAATTGATATGAAAAAAGTGGGCGCACAGTTTGGTTATACTTTGGATGGTGGAGAAGCGGGCAGCCTGGAAGATGAAACTTTTAGCGCTGATGGGGCAAGCATTATCATACATGGTGTGATAGCGCATCCAGGTTATGCAAAAAATAAATTAGTAAATGCCATAAAAATTGCCGGGGAAATATTAGATGCTTTACCAAAAATTGAATGGAGCCCGGAAACGACAGAAGGCAGGCAGGGCTTTGTGCACCCGGTGTCGGTAAGCGGCATTGCAGAAAAAGCAACCATCGGTTTTATTGTAAGAGATTTTACTACAAACGGTTTAGCAGAACATCATACCAGGTTAAAAAAAATTGCGGAAGATGTGGTGGCCCGGTATAAAGGCACTACCATGGAATATGTGCAGGCAGAGCAATACCGTAATATGAAGGAAGTGCTGGATAAGCATCCGCAGGTAGCAGCGTATGCCGCAGAAGCTATACAGCGTACAGGCCTTACCGTGAAGCAGGAAAGCATCCGTGGCGGCACAGATGGCAGCAGGCTTAGTTATATCGGGTTACCTTGCCCCAATATTTTTACAGGTATGCAGAATATTCACAGCAAGCTGGAGTGGATTGGTGTAAACGATATGGTAAAAGCTGCTGAAACTATTGTGAATTTGAGTATGATATGGGAAGAGAAGAGTTAGCAAGCAGTTATTTTCGATGTTTTTTTGTGCAGGTGTTTATGCATTAAAGTTTAAATTTGTATAAACTATATTCCACTTTTACTTTCTCATGTTTTCAAAAATTGGGTTCATTGTTCGCTATTGGCTTTGCTGGATATTATTTTTCGAAATAGCCCGGCTGGTATTTTTATTAAAAAATTTTAGCGATGCCAGAGCAGCAGGTTTGCATACCTCATTACTTAGTTTATGGTATGGTGCCAGAATGGATATATCAATGGCTGCATACCTTACCTTTCCTGTAGCGCTGATAATTACTTTTTCTGTTTTTATCCGGGCACTTCAAAAACCTTTGATATTTAAAATCTATACAGGCATTGTTCTTTTAATAATGCTTTTACTTATTGTTATTGATATAAATCTTTTTAAAGCCTGGGGATACAGGATAGACGCATCTATTATTAAATATTTATCCAATCCAAAAGAAGTGTATGCATCTATGGCATATCTCCCCGTTTTCTGGATACTTATTTTTTTTATTGTGATCTATCTTTTGATACGTTTTGTTTCCAATAAAATAATTTCGTACTTACTTAAAAATATTCTGCCTGATAATATAAAACTGCTTGGTTTTTTTGTTCTGTTGTTAATCTCTGGTTTATTCATCATACCTATAAGAGGAGGTTTACAGTTAACTCCATTAAACCAGAGCAGTGTTTATTTCTCCCAAAATAATTTTGCCAATCTTGCGGCCATCAATGCCCCATGGAACTTTATGTATTCGCTCAACCAAAATATTGAGTCATCGGAAAATCCATTTCAATATTTAGATAAAAAACAAGCTTCTGCAATTGTGGATAGTTTGTATTATCATCAAATTGGTCCAACCCCAAAAGCTTTATCAACCCAAACAAATGTAATTATTGTAGTATGGGAAAGTTTTACCGAAAAAGCAACTCACCTGCAAATAGACGGGCATGAAATTACGCCCGGCTTTAATGCATTAAAAAAAGAAGGCATTTATTTTTCAAATATTTATGCCACCGGCGACAGGACAGACAAAGGTATTGTAGCTGTTTTAAGTGGGTATCCTGCACAGCCGCTTACTTCTATTGTAAAAATTCCGGGCAAGGCATCAAAGCTGCCGATGCTTAGTACACAATTCAGCAAAGCCGGTTATCACACTGCATTTTATTATGGCGGCGAATTAGAGTTTGCCAATATTAAGGCCTATTTACTGGGCGGTTCATTTAGTAACTTTATTTCTATCAACGATTTTGAAAAAAAAGACCAGAACTCCAAATGGGGCGCACACGATGGGGTGGTAATGCAAAAAATATTTTCCGATTTAAATAAACAGCCCCAACCGTTTTTTTATACCTGGCTTACACTCAGCAGTCACGAGCCTTTTGAAACACCCGTACCACCCGTGTTAAGCGGTAAAGATGTTCCGTCCTTGTTTTTAAATTCATTGCACTACACAGATTCTACGCTAAACGATTTTGTGCAGCAAAGCAAAAAGCAGACATGGTGGGCCAATACTATTATGGTAATTGTAGCTGATCACGGGCATCGCCTGCCAGACACGGGTAAAAAGTTAGATGATTTTAGAATACCACTATTATTTTTAGGGGGCGGGTTAAACAAATCAGGTATAAACGTTGATAAAATTGGCTCTCAAATTGATTTGCCGGCTACATTGCTTGGGCAAATGGGCTTGCCCTATCAATCTTTCCGATGGAGTAAAAATTTAATGGATAATACCACCAAACCCTGGGCATATTTTTCATTTAATAATGGGTTTGGTTTTGTGCAGCCGGGCAAAAGCCTGTTGTACGATAATGTTGGAAAAAGTATTATGGAAAAGCAAGGATTAATTACTCAGCAGGATATTAACAGGGGAAAAGCTATTGAACAACTCAGTTTTCAGGATTACCTTGATAAGTAAAGATTTTATTTTATTCTGAATGAAAAAATTATTTAACACAATTTGCTTCAAATAAAAATATTTTGTTACTTTTGCCGCCCAAATTAGTTCTTTAAGAATTTGTTCTGTGTAAAAACGGAATTTGGAAGTTCTGGTTATTGCCCGAACGTTATCACCAAAAACATTTTTTAAAATGGCAAAAGAAATTACCGGCTATGTAAAGCTCCAATGTAAAGGAGGACAAGCCAACCCTGCCCCGCCAATCGGGCCTGCATTGGGTTCTAAAGGGGTAAATATTATGGAGTTCTGTAAGCAATTTAATGCAAGAACCCAGGATAAACCCGGAAAAGTATTACCTGTATTAATTACAGTATATGCTGACAAATCTTTCGAGTTCGTTATTAAAACACCACCCGCTGCTGTTCAGTTAATGGATGCTGCCAAAATTACCAGTGGCAGTAAAGAACCAAACCGTGTAAAAGTTGGTAAAGTTACCTGGAACCAGGTAGAAGAAATTGCCAAAGATAAAATGGCAGATTTAAATGCCTTTACATTGAACAGTGCTATGAGTATGGTGGCCGGTACTGCACGCAGTATGGGTTTAACTGTAGATGGTAAAGCTCCCTGGGAAAATTAATTGTCAACCTAAAAATTTTTTGAAAAATGATTACTAAAAAAAGAAAAATAGCAAACGCTAAGGTTGACATTAACAAAGCTTATACGCTTAAAGAAGCAACTACTTTAGTGAAAGAAATAAATACTACAAAATTTGACAGCTCAGTAGATCTGCATGTAAAATTAGGGGTAGATCCTAAAAAAGCTGACCAGGCCATTCGTGGTACTGTATCGCTGCCGCATGGTACCGGTAAAACTAAAAAAGTTTTGGTATTGTGTACGCCGGATAAAGAAGCCGAAGCTACTGCAGCAGGTGCCGATTTTGTAGGCCTTGATGAATTCATTACTAAAATAGAAGGTGGTTGGACAGATATTGATGTTATTGTTGCCACTCCATCTGTAATGCCTAAAATTGGTAAGTTGGGTAAAGTGTTAGGTCCACGTAACTTAATGCCAAATCCTAAAACAGGTACTGTCACTAATGATGTTGCAGGTGCTGTTAATGATTTGAAAGGTGGTAAAATTGCTTTTAAAGTTGATAAAGTAGGCATAATTCATGCATCTGTCGGCCGGGTAAGTTTTGCACCCGAAAAACTTGTTGAAAATTGCCAGGAATTTATCAATGCAATTATTAAATTAAAACCATCTACTTCAAAAGGTACCTACCTCAGAGGCGTAAGCATGGCCAGCTCTATGAGCCCTGGTATTATGGTTGACACTAAATCTGTTCAAAACTAATCTGATTTTATCATCAGGTTTATAAAATATTTGTTATGACAAAACAGGAAAAAAACGATGTGATAGAATTGCTGAAAGGCAAATTCTCGCAGTATAATAATTTTTACATTACCGATACAGAAAGTCTTACTGTTGCACAGGTTGGTAAGTTGCGCAACCATTGCTTTAATAAGCAGGTAGAAATGAAAGTGGCAAAAAACACTTTAATTAAAAAAGCGCTTGAAAGTTTAGACGCAGAAAAATATGCAGGTGTATTTGATTCTTTGCATAAAGTAACAGCTTTATTATTCAGCGAAAATCCAAAAGATCCGGCTGTAATAATCAGCGGCTTCCGCAAAGAAAATAATAACGAAAGGCCTGTATTAAAAGCGGCATTTATTAATGGTGATGTGTTTGTTGGTGACAATCAATTAAAGGCGCTCACGCAGATAAAAACCAAGAATGAACTGATTGGCGAAGTGATTGGTTTATTGCAATCTCCAATACAACGTGTTTTGGGCGCATTGCAAAACAGAGATGCTTCTAAAACAGAAGATACTCCTGTAGCAGCGGCTGAAGAAACAACGGCAACTGCTGCTGAAGCAGCTTCTGAAGCTCCTTCAACACAGGTCGCAGCAGAAGAAACTCCTGTAAAAGCAGATGCCCAGGCACCAGCTACACCAGAGGCGAATGATGCAGCACCAGAAGCAAAAGCAGCAGAATAATTTTAAATTATAATACCTGGCCGGATGGTTAATAAAAGGCAGTAACAAATTTTTTTAAACTCCGCCGGAGTGAGAAACAATGAAGGCGGCAAAAATGTAAACAAAATGGCAGACGTAAAAGCATTAGCAGAAAACCTTGTAGGTTTAACAGTTAAAGAAGTTCAGGAATTAGCAGAATTTCTAAAATCAGAATACGGTATAGAACCGGCAGCAGCAGCAGTGATAATGAGCGGCGGTGGCGATGGTCCGGCTGTGGTTGAAGAAAAAACATCTTTTGATGTTATTTTAAAAGCTGCAGGCCCTAACAAATTAGCAATTGTAAAAATCGTTAAAGAATTAACAGGCTTGGGTCTTAAAGAAGCTAAAGACTTAGTTGATGGCGCCCCAAAACCAATTAAAGAAGGTGTAGATAAAGCAACCGCAGAAGAAATTAAAACTAAATTAACTGAAGCAGGTGCTGAAGTTGAAGTAGCTTAATTTAATGTTTGATATTTTTAAAAGGCTCCGGAATTTTCCGGAGCCTTTAATATTTTTTTTATTGCTGAATTCCATGCTACCGGCAGGGCGAACCTGCTAAAGCCTTGCTTG
>JANLQE010000014.1:0-1748 GCA_031367625.1 Bacteroidota bacterium | reverse complement strand
AGGTTGATCCGTTTCCGGGCTGATTTTGACATCGCTTCCCCAACCATTATTTTCATTGACAGCATCAATTATCTGCTGCGCAAAATGATGAACATTTACAACTACTTCTTTGATGCCATATTGCTGCAGGTATTCAATATTTCTTTGCAATAAAGATTTACCATTCACCAGCGCTAATGCCTTGGGATGCTTATCAGTCCAGGGTTTAAAGCGGGTGCCAAGGCCTGCGGAGAAGATGATTGCTTTAGTAATTTTCATGGTTAATAGTTTATGGCTATTTAAGCGATTCACGCAACTTCGTAATCATTTTACATAATATTTCATATTCATCATAATATTTTTTGAAATCTGCATCGCTGCAATATTTTCTTGTGTGAGATATAAATAAGCACGCTACTATTTCGATTGCAGAACGCAATGCTATTCCTAAAAATCTATTAAATTCCGGCTTTGACTGCCCTGTACTTCCTTCGGCAATATTTAAAACTACAGAATCTGCTGCTCTTTTCATTTGAGAACATAAACTATATAACTCTTCTTTGGGATAATTTTTTACCAGTAAATCAATCTCATTACTTAATCTTAAAGCCATTTGCCAAACTTTTAATTCTTCAAATCTAAATGCCATAATTTATTGCTTTAATTATAAACCCTAATCGCTCAAATTCTATGAACCATCAGCTATGAACTATGACCACCTAACCAATTCTCTTTATTATTATGTGCCAATTCTATCTTCACCCCAAACTTATTTTTTAAATGCCTGGCCACTGCATCGGCAGCATACACACTGCGGTGCTGGCCACCGGTGCAGCCAAAATTTATCATTAAACTTTCAAAGCCACGGGTAATATAATCCTCTACGGCAATATCAATAATATTATATACGCTGTTTAAAAAATCGGGCATTTTGGTTTGCTGTTCTAAATAATCTTTTACCGGTTTGTCCTGGCCACTTTGTGTTTTAAATTCTTCTATCCGGCCGGGATTTAAAATTCCCCGGCAATCAAAAACAAAACCGCCACCGTTTTTTGTTTCATCTTTTGGATACCCGGTTTTAAGGTAAGAGAAGCTGTTGATCTTTACCAGCAAAGGTGTTTCAGCAGTAGCTTTCACATTTGTAAATTCCTTTATCACTTCTTCGCTGATGCATATTTCCAAGATCTTTTTAAATTCGGGAACGGCAATACCTATATTTTGGGTATTAAAAAATCCTTTCAGATTTTCCAGCGCCAGCGGAATACTGGTTAAAAAATGTGCCTTGCGCTCAAACAAACCCCTGAAACCGTAAGCACCCAACACCTGCAGCATTCTTAATAAAACATACCCGTTATACTGGCTGCGAAAAACTTCCCTGTCCATCGTTTCTCCGATTATTTTTTCCAAAGCATCCATATAATCTTCCAGCAAACGCTGTTTCCAGTTCTCCGGCAAATTTGCCCTGGCCTGCGATAATAAAGAAGCTACATCATATTGCGGTGCTCCCTTCATACCACCCTGGTAATCTATGAAGTGAACAGCATCATCTGCTGTTACCATAATATTACGGCTCTGAAAATCACGGAACATAAAAAATTTATACTCGGCATGAGAAAGATAATTACTCAGCGCTTCAAAATCATCTATCAGTTTTTGCTTATCATACGGCCTGCGCAAAGCATCTAAAAAATAATATTTAAAATACAGCAGATCCGCCATGATGGCTTGTTTGCCAAAGCTTGTATTGGTAAGGCATTTATCATAATCCA
>JANLQE010000357.1:0-5151 GCA_031367625.1 Bacteroidota bacterium | reverse complement strand
CTTTTAAATATGACCACACAATCTTTTTGCCGCTACTTTAAAAACAAGACCAACAAAACCTACATCCAGTTTTTGATGGAAGTGCGCATTGGCTATGCCTGCAGGTTGTTGGTGGAAGATGAAAAAAATGTTTCGGAAATTTGTTATGAATGTGGCTACAATAACTTGTCGCACTTTAACCAACAGTTTAAAACTATTACAACAAAAACGCCATTGGAATATAAGGGGGATTATTTGAGAATGCAGGCAGTGAGTTGAGGAAGTTTCACGAAGATATTTTATACTTGTTAAAATATGCTGTCAAAATTCCGACGGGACTTAAGCCATAGTGGCTGCTCAATACCTGTTACCTCTTTTTGTTGTCTGGCAAAGTATGCCAACTCACTTAACCCACCCGATATACTTGCGCCAAATGCAAGAGCCTGCTGATTTGCAAGAGTACGCTTTCGCCACATGGGGCCAAATGCAAGAACCTGCTGTTTTGCAAGAGTTCGCTTGCGCCATACAGGGGAAGAAAGGTTTTCAATGATTGGAGATGTACCAACCACGGAAGTAAGTGGGTTTTTTATTTTGAGAGCAACTCTATTATTTTAATTTAATTTTCGCCTTACTCAAATGCTATATCGTTTTTTATCACTAAAAATTTTATCCACGACAATTATTTCATTTTAGGTATTCTATCAATTGATTATTTTTATTGCTAAAATAAAAAGATAAGTCTTCAGTATAGTATGACTACCCAAAATATTCTATATAAATATCGTACCTGGAGTCTCAACTTCCATAGAGATTGCTTATTAAAAAATCAACTTTATTTTTCTGCACCTTCTGATATGAATGATCCATTTGACTGTAGAGTCACTGTCGATTATTCTCTATTGAACACAGATAAAAAAATAGAAAAATATATTGAACAGTTAATTGAAGAGTCATTACCATTTCTTGACGGCTATCAAATAGATTTTCCCTCCAAGAAAAAAGAACTTATTGCAAGAATTAAGAATGACCGATCGACCATTCAAAATGAATATGATGAAAAAAATTTTTTAAAAACAAATAAAAATTATGGTGTTTTATCATTTAGCCAAAGATGGGATAGCATTTTAATGTGGACTCATTATTCAGAAAATCACAAAGGATTTTGCATTGGCTTTAACAAAGAAAAAATGACAAATTCTAATTTATTTGGAGCAAGCGGAAACGTAAAATATTCAGATAGCTTTCCTCAAATTGACCCATTAATTACAATCCTTGAAAGAGCAATTTGGCAGACTCATACAAAAGCAGCAGATTGGAGTTATGAACAAGAATATCGTTTTCTAAATATTATTGACAAACCAGAACCTCTATCAGAGGATAGGCAAGTTCAATTTTCAAATGAATTTATTGAAGAAATAATTCTAGGCTTAAATATTCCCGAAGATCATAAAACTGAAATTGAAAAAATTGCTAAAGAGAAAAAAGTTCCATTATTTAAAATTATAAAAAAAGATAGATCCTTTCTATTAAATAAAGAAAGGATCTAAGTTAAGTTTAGTTCCCAATAAAGTATTCCCTCTCCAAAGCCTAAAACGGAGTGCAGCTTTCATTTTTGGAGTATTGCTGTAATTGATTACTTTTAATTGGGACAATATAAGAGTTAGCAGCAATCGTAAAACACACCCAGCAATTTTAAAATATTCTTTTAATACTATCAGTACAATGTTATTTGACCTCTCCAAAATTATTAAGCGCCTGGAACTAATTAAGAGCCTTATTTTTCTTGAAGAAGAAAACGAAATTAAAGCCCATGTATCAAGGCTAAATCAATTCTTGCCAAACCAGGAGTTGCAGAAAATTATTAATTTTCTTGAACAGAAATCTTCCAGTCAGGCTCTACAAGCAGTAGAAGCATTTGTCAACCAACACAACCAGGTAGCATTTTATATCGACCCTGAATTAGGGGCTTTAAAACTGGAGGCAAAAGTTCTTGAAAAAGAAGTGAATGAATTATCTGATGAAAAGACTGACTTGGAAAAATTGATACATGAGTTTGGCGTACGGCATAATAGTGAATTAGGCGAACTGATTTTAAAAATTCTTCAATATAGAAGGACAGAAGCAAAAGATACGCCCAAACAGGAGGAGGCAGAAAAAGACTATAATGACTACAGCCAGGAATATGAAATAAGTAAAAATGAGAAAATTGCAGAACTAACCGAAGACGAATTAAAGGAACTAAAACAAAAATACCGGAGGGCAAGCAAACTTTGCCACCCTGATGTAGTAAGTGAAGAACAAAAAGAATTGGCAGACAAATTATTTGCAGAATTAAATGCAGCTTACGAAAGAAACGATCTGCAAAGAGTAAAGGAAATATTAGAAAATTTAGAGCGGGGAGATTTTTTTGTAAGTAAATCAGATGCTATCAATGAAAAGCAGCTATTGAAAACCGAAATTGAAAAGCTTCGTTTGCGTATTAAAGAATTAAAAGAACAATTACAGGTAATTAAGGAAAGCGAAGCATTTACTACCGTTAGCAACATTAGTAATTGGGATACCTACTTTAAAGAAACTAAACAGAAATTAGCCGAGCAGGTAAAAGAGTTAGAAGATGGAAGATAATAAGCTTATTAAATATGAAGGCAGTGTTGTAAAAAGGGTCAGTAGTGCTATTAGTATTGCAAATAAACTATTGTCTATTGTTGACCCTCAATTAATCCCTTATAGAAAAAAAGATAAATGGGGATTTTGCACTCAAGACAAAAGAATATTGATTGAATCTATATTTGATGAAACTGGTTTATTTAATGAAGGATTGGTTAATGTAAAATTGAATGGAAAATGGGGATTTATTAATGCCAAAGGGAATTTCGTAATTGGATGTATTTATGAAGAATGCAGAGAGTTTATGGAAGGATTAGCAATTGTGCAATTCAATGGTAAATGGGGGTTTATTAATATTAACGGAAACTTCGTAATCGAATGTATTTATGATAAGTGTAGAGACTTTAGATGGGGATTTGCCGTAGTTACTCTAAATGGAAAGGAGGGTTTAATAAACGAAAAATTCGAAATTGCAATCCCATGCATCTATGATAGTGCTTTGCCATTTTTTACAAGTGAAAGAATCTATGTAGAACTAGAGACCAAATGGGGAGTATGTGACAAGATGGGAAATATTGTTATTCCTATAATTTATGATGAAATTGATTGCTTTAGCGATGACTTCTATTCAATTAAATTAAATAACAAATGGGGAATTATTGACTATGATGGAAATTTATTAACCGAACCTATTTTTGATGATCCCCTTTATCATAGTTTAAGTGAATACAATAATTTTAAAGCACAAAAGGTAAGTGAAAAATATGGTTTTTTTGATAAAGGAAAGCTGGTTATCCCAGACATTTATGAATATGCTTTTTCTTTTGAAGGTGATATTGCTATGGTTAAACTAAATTTTAAATGGGGTTATATTGACAAAACAGGGCAATTTATAATTCCCAATATTTATGATAGTATTTGGCACTTTTACGAGGGGCTTGCAATGGTTCAATTAAATTTTAAATGGGGTTATATTGACAAAACAGGGCAATTTATAATTCCCAATATTTATGAGAGTATTGGGTACTTTTACGAGGGGCTTGCAATGGTTCAATTAAATTCTAAATGGGGTTATATTGACAGGGCTGGCGTCTTTATAATTCCCAATATTTATGAGAATATTGGGAATTTTTTCGAAGGTCTTGCTAGTGCTCAATTGAATAAAAAATATGGATTTATTGACAAAACCGGTAAATGGGTAATTTGCAATATTTACAATGATGCTTGTGGCTTTTCTGAAGGACTTGCCTCCGTGCAATTAAACAAAAAATATGGATTTATAGATGAAAACGGTAAATGGATAATCCCCAATATTTACGATGGTGCTAATGGATTCTCTAAGGAATTTGCAATAGCACAAATAAATAAAAAATATGGAATTATTGACAAAACGGGTAAATGGATAATTCCTAATATTTACGATGAGGTATCTCCATTTAAAGGAGATTTAGCAGAAATAAAAATAAGTGGCAAATCAGGATTGATAAACAAAAATCGGGAAACTATACTTCCTTGTATTTATGATACAATTGACCTTGATTTCGAGGAAGGATTAGCAAGGATAAAACTAAATGACAAGTATGGTTTGATAAATGAAAGAGGTGAACTTACTTTACCTTGTTTTTTTGATTATATGAGTTTATCCTCATGTTTTTTTAATGATGGCTTACAAAGTATTGAATCAGATAGTAAAACAGGGTTTATTAACCATTGGGGATATTTGACAATTCCTTGTTTATATGTTCATGCGTCTGATTTTGATAAAGGATTGTCAAAAATTTCAGATGACTCTTGTGGAAAAGTAGGCTACATAAATAAGTCGGGCGTAGAATACTGGGAGGACTAAATAAAAAATTTCGTCCAGGTTTTCACGGCATACACCACAAGTAGCAGTTAACTTCCGTGAAACCCCGACTTTGAATATGTTTCGAAGTTAAAACCTTCAAGATGGAATTTGTTGACAAAACCACTGAGAAAAAAATCGATCACCTAATAAACTTTAATTTCCTGCTCACTTGTTTTGTCCATTCTAATGCCATCAGCTCATGGCCTGCGGGCATTGGATGAACGCCGTCCCATATCCAATAATCGGCAGGTGCTTTTAATAAAGCATTATTAAAAGCAGTTTGAAATTCAACAAATACGGCATTGAATTCTATGCTTAATTGTTTAACTATTTTTCTGCGCTTTTCTATTTCACCGGCGTACTCATTCCACCTGTCTTTAATCCTTCCCACTGGCAAAATAAAAGGTTCGCAAAGTACCAGCTGCGTATTAGGTAACTGTTGTTTTGTTTGTTTCAGCAACAACCGATATTCCTGCTCATAGAGTGCTACGGTAAATTTTTTATCGCCATGTAACAACGTATCAATATCATTAATGCCAACTAAAATACTTAACAGGTTTGGTTTTAAATCAATGGTATCGGTTTGCCAGCGGGCTGCCAAATCCATCACTTTATTGCCACTGATACCACGGTTAAAAAAGTGAAATCCTTTTGCAGGAAAATTATACCAAAGCTTGCTTGCAATGATATACTGGTATCCATGCCCCATTACATGGTTC
>JANLQE010000355.1:0-2455 GCA_031367625.1 Bacteroidota bacterium | reverse complement strand
GGACTATTTCTCCGGATGATTTAAAACTTTGTCTTTTTACAGACTCTGTACAAGAAGCCGTGAATCATTTAAAAATATGCAGTATCAATAGGTTTGAATTAAAAGCAGAACAGAAAAGAAAATCTTCGTGGTGGCTGTTTGAAAGACAATATTAGCCGGGGCTTCCAGGCCTGTACCACTTTGTATAAAATGATTTTTTTTAATATCAAGTGAAGCAATTTTATACAAAGTCATTTAAGCAATTGACTTAACTTTAGCGATTATTAAAAATTTAATTTGATACAATTTATTTTAAATGAAACGGAAATAAATACCGCACTGCCTCCAGGAATGTTGGTACTGGATTTTATCCGCTACCATCAAAATCTCACTGGTACAAAGATCGGGTGCAGGGAAGGTGATTGCGGCGCATGTACCATATTGGTTGGCGAAATAAAAAATAATACACTTGTTTATAATGCAGTCACCAGTTGCCTGATGGCCCTAGGTAATGCAGCGGGCAGGCACATTGTAACCATTGAAGGAATAAATGGAGGTAGCTTAAACATTGTGCAGCAGGCGTTTTCAGACGAAGGCGCTACGCAATGCGGTTTTTGTACGCCGGGTTTTATTGTTTCGCTTACAGGGTTTTGCATCAGTAGTAAAACCCCCTCCTATGATAATGCTGTTGATGCAGTTAATGGAAATATCTGCAGGTGTACCGGATATAAATCTATAGAGCGGGCAGCAAAAACGATTAATGAAAAAATGTTGGTAAGACACAGTGAAGAAGCTTTGCAATTTGCGGTAACCAATAATATTATTCCTTCTTATTTTTTGCAGATCAAAGAAAGGCTTTTAAAAATTGCTGTAAATGTAGTTGACCAAAAAAGAAATGCAGATAAATTTCTTGGTGGCGGCACAGATTTGTATGTGCAGCGGCCAGAGGCAATGATAGAAGAAAAAATAAATTTTCTGTTTGATAAAAGCGAATTGAAAGGAATTATTCAGCGGGGGAATATTTGTGAAATGGGTGCTGCCACAACTGCTACAGATATTGCGGAGTCAGAAATATTTACTCAGTATTTTCCACTCTTGAAAAAATATATTAAACTTATTTCTTCTACGCAGATAAGAAATATGGCTACCATTGCCGGTAATTTTACCAATGCATCACCAATCGGAGATTTTACTGTTTTCTTTTTAGCGTTAGATGCACAATTAATTTTAAGTGATGGAGAAAATAAAAGAACCATTGCGTTAAGAAAATTTTATAAAGGATATAAATCGCTTGATAAAATGCCGGAAGAGTTTATCGAAAAAATTTATTTTCAACTGCCTGGTGAAAATGATTTATTCAATTTTGAAAAAGTGAGCAAGCGTACTAACCTGGATATTGCCAGTGTAAATACAGCACTGTCCATAACAATTGAAAATAATATAATTACCGCTGCCGGCATTGCGGCAGGGGGCGTAGGCCCGGTACCAGCTTATCTTTCGGCCAGCAGCGATTTTTTAATTGGCAAAAAAATATCTGCACAATCAATAAATCAACTAACCGAAATAGCGCAAACAGAAATAAAACCTATCAGCGATGCCAGGGGAACAGCGGAATATAAAAGGTTGTTGTTAACCCAGTTAATAAAAGCTCATTTTGTTGTTTTATTTCCGGCGTTGCCCTTACAGAAATTAGCCCAGGCATAACATGAAAAATATAGACTCATATACACATACCAGGGGCGAATCTATTTATTTAGATGATATTCCGCTTACAGCAGGCACACTCTTCGTCGCTGTGTTTGGTTCCCCTTCTGCACATGGGAAAATTATAAATTTAGATTTAAGTGAGGCTGAAAAAACAGAAGGAGTGGTACGGATATTTACTTACAAAGATATTCCCGGCGAAAACCAGATTGGCGGCATTGTGCCTGATGAAACATTATTGGCAGAAGATGAAGTGCACTTTAACGGAATGCCTGTAGCCTTTGTGGTAGCCACTTCTGTAGAAATTGCCCAGGCAGCAGTTAAGAAAATTAAGATTAAAATTGAACCACTGAAAATAATAACCGATCCACGGATTGCAAAGGAAAATAATTCACTGTTGGTTCCCCCACGTACATTTAAAATGGGCGATACTGCAGAAGCATTTACAAATTGCACGCATGTTTTTGAAGGTATTGCAGAAACAAACGGGCAGGAACATTTGTATATTGAAACACAGGGCGCTTACGCCTTACCGTCAGAGCATGACGCAATAAAAGTATATTCATCTACCCAGGGCCCTACGGCTGTGCAACGCCACATGGCAAAAGTACTGGGCATTCCCATGCACCGGTTAGAGATTGAGGTAACCCGCCTTGGCGGTGGGTTTGGGGGTAAAGAAGACCAGGCTACCTGTTGGGCAATTTTTTGTGCGCTGGCTGTTTATCATTTAAAAAAACCGGTAAAATATTGTCTTCACCGGATGGAAGATATG
>JANLQE010000350.1:0-1687 GCA_031367625.1 Bacteroidota bacterium | reverse complement strand
ACATAGCTAAAAATATGCTCCTGGTAGCCTGCATTGTAAACCATAGCTACTTCTACGGCCACATTACTTTTTTCATCGTACCCATCGCAATAAATTACCTGTGGAATTAAGGGTTGCCTGTTGGCATTCTTATCAATCATTTCTACAAACTCTACAATACCACCTTCGCTGTAAAAAATCTTGGTATAGGTTGTTCCGTCATCTTCTATCTCCCTTAAATCATTCAGGGTGATGGTAAGCTTACGGTTTAAGAAGGCCAATTCCCTAAGCCTGCCTTCCAGTATTTCTTTATTGTATTCTGTAGTGGTAAAAATGGTGCCATCAGGCCAGAATTGAACTGTAGTGCCTGTAGTATCGCTGTTGCCAATTTCTCTTACCGGGTATTTAGGAATACCAATGCCATACTCCTGCTCAAATTTTTTGCCTTCCCGGTTTACCGTTACCAGTAATTTTGTGCTTAATGCATTTACACAACTTACCCCAACACCATGCAAACCTCCGGATACTTTATATGAGCCTTTATCAAATTTACCACCGGCATGTAATACAGTCATCACCACTTCTAATGCACTGCGGTTTTCTTTAGTGTGCATGCCTGTAGGGATACCACGGCCATCATCCACCACAGTAATGGAATTATCTTCGTTAATAGTAACGGTGATATTTTTGCAGTAGCCTGCAAGAGCTTCATCAATGGAGTTATCTACCACCTCATATACAAGATGGTGAAGACCTTTTACGGAGATATCACCAATGTACATTGCCGGGCGTTTTCTAACGGCCTCTAAACCTTCTAAAACCTGTATGCTGTCTGCGCTGTAACCGCCATTGGAAGAGGTAGGAATTTCAACTGTATCTGTACTCATAAATGCTTCAAAACCTGTTTAAATTTTTCAAAAATCAGATTCTGGCAAATGTAACGAAAATCAGGCGGTTAAAGCAATTAAAATGGGTTTATTTTGGGGCTGCTTTTTATGCCTTTTTTTAACTTTTAAGATAGCAGGATTAGTGAAATTTAAAGGATGATTTAAGCAATTGCCCGATGGTTATTTAATGAAGTGAAAATGTATCCTGAAATAAATGACCTTTGCTGATAGTTACAAAATGAATAAAATACAACCCGGCTTTATAAAGCAGGTGAACATTAAAGCACAAAACCTGATAATTGGAAGTTAAACAACGATATTTTTTAGGAAAAAAGGATAAGCTGAAAAGCAGGAAGCAGATTGGCATGATCTTTAGCAAGGACAACAGCTTTTCTAATTTTCCATTTAAAGTAATGTGGCTGCCGCAAAACGAAGAAGCTTTATTACAAACAGGCATTGGCGTAAGCAGCAGACATTTTAAGAAAGCCGTTGACAGAAACAGGATAAAAAGATTAATGAGAGAAGCCTGGAGATTACAAAAGAATCAACTGCAGGAGGCGTTGAATAAACATAATAAAACCATGTCAGTATTTATATTGTACAACGGAAAAGAACTGCCTGATTATATTTTGGTGTTTGAAAAATTTACCCATATTATTAACCGGCTGATAAAAATAACCGATGCGAACACTGAAGTTCATCCTTAGCCTTCCTTTTATTATTTTAATAAAACTATACCAATGGATTATTTCTCCATTGCTCGGGCCTAAGTGCAGGTTCACGCCAACCTGCTCCCAATATGGCTTAGAGGCATTTAAAAA
>JANLQE010000282.1:0-13597 GCA_031367625.1 Bacteroidota bacterium | reverse complement strand
CTATAAGAATTATTTATTTGGAAATGATCATATCTTTTAACGACCAGAGAATGGCAAGCACATCTTTTTTAGTTTCATCATCTGCATTATGTTTATCCAACACCTTCAAAATGTCATCAACAACATGCATGTATTCAGTCGGGCTAATATTCATTCCTTTATGCGTGGTAGGCATGTCCCTGCCAGAGTAGGTTACAGGGCCACCACTTCCGGCGCTAAAAAAATCAATAGTATGTTGTTTGATCACAGCTAATCTTTCCGGCTGTTCTTTGTAAGGCAAAAACCTTGCACTGATTGCAGGATTGTTCATGTGTGCCTCAACAACATCGTCAACAATAGTTGTGATACCTGTGGTACCCCCAAGCCGGTCAAAAAGAATTTTAGTCATGATGATTATTTTAAAAGTAAAGGGTGAATAAGATGCATGTATTGTATCAAACAATTTTGTGTCTTTGTCAAAACTACACACCTATAAATTTGAAGACTGCAACATTTAGTTCAAATGCAGGTAATTTTAGTTCAAATAATTTAAATATCTAAACCCCGGATTGTTACCCTACTTTGCCAGGTAAATAATCAGAAGGAGAATGGCCATATCTTTTTTGAAAACATTTAGAAAAATAGGACGGGCTGCTAAAGCCTGTTTCGTATGCAATTTCTGAAACGTTGCCGGAATTTTTATTCAATAATATTAAAGCCTCATTCAACCGGTAATCCCTGATAAAAGTATTAGGGGATTTACCAGTGAGTAAGATTATTTTACGATACAATTGAGATTTGCTGTACCCCACAGGTTTGCTAAAATCATCCACTTTTAAATTTGTATTGCTCCACGCAGATTCTGTGTAATCCATTAAAAGGGTTAAAAAAATTTCATCTGTTTGCGTAAGACAAAAAAGGCTTTCCCTTTTACGCAGAGCCTTTGGATTTTCGCTATTGTATAATTCTTTCACTTCTGATGAAACTATAATTTCGCCTTTAATAATTGTACACATCCGTTCAGCTAATTTTATAGTGTCCTCAAAAATTAATTGCTTATCAGTTACCGGCACCCCGGCACTCAACCCTATTTTTAAAAGGAGTTTATCATTATTTTTATCATTCCTGAAATCTTTAAATAATAATTGAATCTCAAATGCAGCATTGACTGCCTTTGAGACCGATTTAAAAGAAACCAGAAAATGGTTTTCAGTTTGTTTAACCGGTTGCCCCTCATAAACATTTAATAAGTTAAGAACAGCATTATTATAATTATGTAATGAAGATTTAAATTGGGCAGTATCATTTTGTTTCAGCGATAATCGTTTTAAAGTGATAACCATTATTGTTCTGAAAGCAGGGTCATTAATAATATTTAATAGGGTGTTTTTTGCTTTTTCAGGATCTTCAATTCTGCCTAAGAATGATTCAACTATGCTGGCTTCTACTTCTATTATGCTGTTTGGTACCTGGCCATGAGCCTTGTTGTGCATTTTTTGAATAGCCTTTGCATCCGGCGCTTCAATTAAACAGAAGGCGGTTTTCCTTTTGTCATCAAACCAATAAGTTAATCCCCTGCAACCAAATTGATTCTGTATTTTTAAATCTTCCTGGTGTAATTGTGCCACATTCTCTGCTGTAACCGTTTCGGAAACATCGTGGCGGTCCATATAAATTGGCATACGATTATTTTTTAAATGTTTTACTCAAATGGCTTTACGCCAATTCTCATTCTTGTTACTGTACTCTTTCAGTTGTGTACCATGTGGTTGATATTAATTGGATTTCCGCATAATATTTGCATTAAAGTTAGTTAGTTTAGAGGCCGGTTGGTGTTTTTAGCGTTGGCTTTGTAGCCCGGCATCACCAACAACATTACTAAGCCAGTTAATGATGTGTGTTAAGGCTGATAAATTTTTATAGATGTTAAGTTATTTAAAGAAGGGATAAGTTTAATTATTTTCAATCCGATAGCAATCGGATTATACCTCGCTAATAGTTGTTGGTGCTGCTAAACTGCAAAACCATCTGCACGAACACCCAACCGGCATGGTATGCTTTATATTGGAGGGAAGTTTTATCATGAAGACCTGCAAGGGCATAATAATACCAAAAATTTCTGCGCCCGTTGATGATCCCTATCGTGTACAACGTTGCCCCTGTGTGGCTTCCGACTAACGGGTACTGGAAACTCAATTGCGGCTTTAATGTGTTAACATTCCAAATTAGCAATTCCATCTCTAAATTTTTTTCGGATAAATTATAATATTTTTTCTCCTTATTTTTTAAACCTGTCCGGTTGCCGGTGGATGGGAACCAGGCAGCGGCGAAGATAGAAGCGGTACAAAAACGGAGGTGGAGTTAAGCGTAAGTTAAGTATTGTATTAAATCAGTAACTGGCAAAATATTAGTTTACTTTAGAAGTATAAAAACTAAAAATCATGAAAAAGATAGCGCTTTATTTTGCTGCAATTTTTATATTTATTTCCATAAGTACCAGTGCGCAAACTTCGCCGGCACCTGTAAAAGAAAAAAAGGGTAAAGTAAAAAAAGACAAAGCAACTGTTACCCCTGATGCTGCAATAACCACTACGGCTGCAATGCCTAAAAAAACAAGGGCAAAAAAAGAGAAACTGCCTAAAATAACGGACAATACTGTAACTACTTCTGCAGGCACAACAGTTGCATCACCAAAAAAGGTAAGGGTAAAAAAAGATAAACCGGTTACAACAACTAATGCTGTGGTAACAGCACCGGCTGTTAAGCCAGTTGCGCCTTTGCCAAAAGTTATAAAACCTATACAGGCCGTAACACCTGCCGCACCTAAAATGGTAACTGCAAACACTACTCCGGCAGTATCTGGCGCCAAAACAGTTAAACCAGTTGCGCCTTTGCCAAAAGTTATAAAACCTATACAGGCCGTAACACCTGCCGTACCTAAGCCGGTAACTGTAAACACTACGCCAGCAGCACCTGCAGCCAAAACCGCCGACCCTTCTATTGGCACAGATGCAAAAGGAAGAACTATTTATCAAGGAAAAAAAGGTGGCCATTATTACATCAATAAAAATGGTAACAAAGAATATATTAAACAATAAATATTCTCTTACAAACTGTTTTTTAAACACTCAAAAAAAAATACATGAAAAAGTTAATGGTCTTATTTTTTGCAATATGCTTTGGCTATGCATTACATGCACAAACAACAGCACCTGTACAGGCACCTGTAAAAACTGTTGTAAAAAAACAGCAGGCGCAAAATCCTGCTGCGTATGCCTGCCCTAAATGTTTTCAAATTTCAAAAGGTAGTGGCCAATGCGAAACGTGTAAAATGGATAAAGTACAATTGGGTAATTATTATTGCCCTAAATGTATGAAGGGTACCGGTGCAAAAGCTGGTAACTGCCCCGATTGCAAAGGAGTGGCCGTACAAATGACCCGTAAATACTGTGCAAAAATGGGTGGCACACCAATAAAAAAAGACCATACAGAAAAACAGGCGCAAAAAGGATAATACAGCAGCTTGCTTTAAATTTATTATACCCTGTAATTTTTTATCATAAAAATTGCAGGGTATTTTTTTGCAGCGTGCAGTAAAGACATTTATTATGGCCGAAGTTGTTGCATTTTTATTCCCGGCAATGTATCCCCAATGAGCCATGAGCAGGGCCGGGGATGTTGCGCTAATAAAAATGGCAGCCTGTAGTAAAATAAATCTACTCTTTGCTGTATATTTTATTTGATATCTTATTAGTGAGCAGCACTTTTATCCTGTTACCAATTTTATGAAGATGGAAGATGCGGCTTTTAAATAGGTTGGTAGTTGTCCCAATATTCTTTTGGTGTAACAATTTTAGTCTGCTTATAAGTTGGAAAAGTAAAGTCTGTGCTGTTGCCCGTAATTACAAAGTCAGCCAAACATTCGTCAGCAAGTTCTAAAACCATATTGTCATCATCGTCCGAAATAAGGTCAAGCGTTATGGTAGCAACATACTTTGTAGCTTTAGCTTCTATCTCAACAAGTAAAGCTTCGGCACGAATAAAGAAGTCTTGAAATTTTGAAAATTTTGGTCTTGCTAAAACCTCGTAATATTCAGCCAATAATTCGTCTGAAACACAAAGTTGAAATTTCTGTTCAATAAAAAGGTCTTTAATTATGAGATTCGGATAACCACGTTGGATAAGAGATGATACAATTACGTTGGTGTCAATTACGATTCTTTGCATTTTTTCTAACAGCTTTTACTTCTTTTGTAATTTCGTCCATTGTCATTTTTGAAATGCCGTATTTTTCTGCAAGTTCTAAGCACTTGCTTAGGTTTTGGCGTGTCAATTCTTTACTAACAATGTCAATAAAATCAGTAAAAGTTAGCTTTTCTTCCTTCAAGCCAAATTTGTTATACTCAATATCCGATATAGAAACATTTAGTGTCCGCATAATTTTTAATGTTTGTCCAAATTTACGAAATATGTTCAGAATTCAAGGTTTTACGGTCGGTAGGTTTCATTGCAAACAACTCTCAAACAATATAATCAGCACCTTAAAACACTTAACTGCTTGCCGGGTTAGTACCCACACAAATCAATTTCTTATTGAATCATTCTATCTCATTAAAATCCTCATATCACAAAAGATAAACACTGCCGCTGATAATAGTAATGAACAATTCAGTGATCTAATCATTCAAAAGCTCAATGGTAAATTCAGCAAATTCTCCTTCTGTGGAATCAACCTTTAGTTCGCCACCATGGGCTTTAATAATTTCGTAACTTAAAGAAAGACCAAGCCCAGTGCCTTCGCCGGTGGGTTTGGTGGTAAAAAAAGTCTGAAAGATTTTACTTAAATATTTAGGCGAAATACCAGTTCCGTTGTCGCTGATAATAATTTTTACGCCGTCTCCTTCCTTGCTCGTTGATACAGTAACGGTGGGTGTGTATCCGGTAATATTTTTTTTTGCTTTTTCAATCACCGCATAAAAAGCATTGTTATAAATATTCATCAATACCCGGCCTATATCCTGCGGTACCATATTTATTTGATCAATGGATGGGTCAAACGTGGAGTTAATAATAACATGCACAGCCTTATCCTTTGCCCTGAAGCCGTGATAGCTCAATTTTAAATATTCCCCGGCTAATAAATTTAAATCACTAAGTACGGCTTCGCTGCTGTTGCTCCTGGTATGCTGCAGCAAATTCTTTATAATATTGTCTGCACGTTTGCCATGGTGGTTTATTTTCTGCAGGTTTTGTATAACATCTTCCAGCAACAAATCTATTTCTTCTTTAGTGCCCCCACTATTTTCAACGGCCATCAGTTCTTTCATCTCCAGCAACAGTTCTGTATTTATTTCTGAAAAATTATTTACAAAATTTAAAGGGTTCTGTATTTCATGTGCAATACCGGAAGCTACTTCTCCCAGCGATGCCATTTTTTCTTTTTGCATCAGTTGCAGTTGGCTTGCTTTAAGTTTGGTTAATGCAGTTTGAAGGTTTTCTTTTTGTACAGATAGCTCTAAAGTCCTTTTCTGCACCCGGTCTTCCAGTTGCAGGTTTTGTTCCTTTAATGCCTGTTGCTGTTCTTCATGAATTGCCTGCAGGTTTTTATGGTACTGCAGTTTTTTACGCTGGTTGCTGATGAAAGCAATCAAAAAACTGCTGAACAGGAATACCATGGCCGAAATGCCAATGATAACTCTAAGCTGTATGCTGATGTCTGGCAGGTTCATATAAAGCTTTGGTTATAAAGATGCATAAAATGATGTAAGCAATGTTATGGACGCTCCATATATTGTTCGCCAGGTTAGGGTTCTGGTTAATCATGGGAACGTAAAATAAAAAAACAAAAAAATTAACCACCACATAAATGCTCAGGCCGGTTACTATCCAAAAATCAGGGTCGCTGCTGAAATCACTTTCATCATCCCTCAATTTTGCCAGGTAATAAAGCATACAATAAACTAATAAAATATAAGCTTCGGCTGCAAGCAGGTTACCACTTAAATGATCCCGGTTGCCAAAATTTTCAACATACTTGAAATTAATAATTATAATCAGCAATGAAATTGCGGGGAGGATATATTTAAGCCTGGTAAAAGAAGGTTGCTTAAGCGCAATAAAAAAACAACTAAAACAAATCAACCGGATGAGGGAGTGCACATTGTACAAAGGATTGTTACTGTGCATCCACAATGGTAAATAGTCTTTATAATCAGCAATAATATTTCCTGTTAAATTGATGAGTAATGCAATAAACAGATATACAATTACCGGTGTTAAATAACGGGGCTGGTTCCTTTTAAATAAAAAATACAGCAGCGGGATAAGCAAGGCCCAAACCTCCGACCAATCCATTATATCACTTAAAATATCATTCATTATTTGTAAATAATTTACCGGATATAAAAGAAAACAGTTTTAAAATAAATAATGGATTTAATGCAATTGGCGGAGGGGCTTGACAATTTGAAATTTACAGCTTATCTTTCACAGACTGTAACATTCATGGCTATTTATTTTTTATAACATTAAACAATCATTATGAGAAAGACATTGTTATTAACAGCCCCCTGTTCATTTTTAATTGTTGTTATTTTTCTATTGGCTTCATGCAATGGCAATAATGCTGCTCCGGCAAAAACAGACAGCCTGCCTGCAACAGCAAATACAGCATTAAAAGAAACTGGTAAAGACGCAAAATTGTTATCAGGCAATTTAGATACATTATGGATGGCTGCACCCGCTTTTGCTTCACTAAATCCAAAACTTACCTTTAGGTTTTATGATACATTAAATTCCCTCACATTGCATGGCTGGTTGGGTAATAATAACGGCTACAATAACCGTCCACCTGATGCAAGGTTAACCATAGGCAGGCAAAGTACCGTACAATTTGGGTCTGGCAATTATTTCGGCAACTTAATATTGAGTTCTCCTGACCTTAATACAATACAAGGTCTTATCAGCCAAAATCATTCTTTGTATGTTTTATTTGCGCCACAAATTTCCACCACCAGCAATGGCCAGGTTGTATATAATATTTTACTTTCCAATGATGATCCGGGTATTTTGGTTAAGCCATCGGTAGCTCCTTTAGTAACTACAGGGATAATTACCAATCCATCTCCGCCAAGAAATTCATAAATACTTAATGCTGATAAAAATATTTTATATGCCGCTGTTATGGAGCTTTGAAAAAATACTTTTAACCGATTTCTACTAATATTTAGCCTCTGCAAGGCCAAAAAAAATTAACTCCGCCAACGGGTTAATATAATTGCTGCATAGCATAATTTATGCAACAGTTATTTCTTTTTCAAGATAAACATCCTGGATGGCATTAAGTAATTCGATGCCTTTGGGTAAAGAATGCTGAAATGCTTTTCTGCCAGAAATGAGGCCCATGCCGCCTGCCCGCTTATTTATGATGGCGGTAATAACGGCTTCTTTCAAATCAGCGGCTCCTTCAGATGCACCACCGGAATTAATTAAACCTGCCCGCCCCATATAACAATTCAATACCTGGTAGCGGCATAAATCAATCGGGTGGTCTGTAGATAATTTAGTGTACATACGCTCATCGCTTTTGCCATAGCTAACATTATCAGTATTCAAAACTTTGTAGCCCCCATTTATTACCGGTAATTTTTGTTTTATGATATCTGCCTGAATAGTTACACCCAGGTAATTAGCCTGGCCAGTAAGATCGGCTGAAAGATGATAGTCTGCACCGGCCTTTTTAAAAGCGCTGTTTCTTAAATAACACCACAACACGGTTACCATTCCCAACGAATGTGCTTCTTCAAAAAGACGGGCCACTTCTGTAATCTGCCTGTCCGATTCTTCTGAACCAAAATAGATGGTAGCGCCCACTGCTGTTGCACCCAGGTTCCATGCATCTTTAACAGAACCAAATAATATTTCGTCAAATTTATTGGGGTAGGTGAGCAATTCATTGTGGTTTAGTTTTACAATGAAAGGAATTTTATGCGCATATTTTCTTGATACAATGGCCAGGCCGCCGATTGTGGAGGCAATGGCATTACAACCTCCTTCTATTGCCAGCCTGATAATATTTTCCGGATCAAAATAAATTGGGTTAGGTGCAAAGGATGCACCGGCGCTATGTTCTACGCCCTGATCTACCGGTAATATAGATAAATACCCCGAGCCGGAAAGCCTGCCATGGTTAAATAATGCAGCGAGGTTACGCAGCGTTTGTGCATTTCTGTTAGATAAGCTAAAAACAGTATCAATGAAATTGGGAGAAGGCAAATGCAAAAGATCTTTTGAAATGGTACCGCAGGAATGCGTTAACAGGTTTTCATTTTTTTCACCAATCAGTGTTATCATTTCACTTGTAGTCATAATCGTAATAGTATTGTAATTAAATTATATTTTAATCGCTGGGTATGTAATCTAACACGCATTTATTTACGGTTAACAAACGTTGGCAAAGTACATATTTTTTCTTCATTTTCTTTGCTGCATAATCCTGTCCGTTCATTTTTATATTCCTTTTTTTCTGATAAATTATCCGGAGGAACGAAATGCAATTCTATTTCCTTCGGTATCCTGAATGAAAGCCATAAAACCAAAATCATCTGACAGGTGGGTTTTTGATTTTATAATTTTTCCTCCGGCCTGTTCTACTTTTTCCAACACTGTCTGCAGATTTGGATCAGCATTCAGGTAAAGGATATTTCCTGATGGAGTTGGCGTATAAAATTTTTCATTCCTGCATAATGCACCTCCCACAGTTCCTTCTTCAACCGGAAACAGTACGATTGTAAAATCTTTGTCAAGTTCTATTTCTGTCATCTGAATATCAAGTATGGTTTCATAAAATACTTTTGCTCTCTGCACATTGCTCACCGGAATTTCAAACCAGGTAATTGCATTTTTTAGTTTTCTCATAATTTATTTTCTATCTTTTTACAATGCTCCTTCTGGCAAGCAGGGTGAAGAAAAAAATCTTCACACATATTTATACCCCAAAGAAATAATACTGCGGGTGTGCGCTTCTGTATAAGTCCAGGGAGAAATAAGGCCGGGTATTACCGGGTTCTGATGATTTCCTGCGGCACTGTTGTACCATTGCCACCATAACCGGTCAAGATTACCATGATGCAGCCAGAACACCGGGTCAGCGGGCGATACGCCTGCATCGCTCATTGTTCCTCCAACCCAAATATGAACACCCCCATGAATACCGTTAATGGGCGAAGAGAAAGTATCGTAGGTGGTTTGCGCTAATGCAGAAGATGCTCCAGAAACAATGCCTGCCAGCCAGCTTTCGGCGCCGGGGCTTCGTAATACATGGATAGTGCGTACAGGAGTTACAACAGTAGGCAAAATACCCGCAAGCCAGTCAGGGAAATGTTGTTCTTCAGGTTTTGTCCAGTCCCAATAAGGTATGCATACATCGGGATGATAATTATGCAATGCTTCTTCAAACAATAAAAGAAAGATGCGGTGCCAGGGAAGCAGCCTCAGATTTGAATGTTGCATGTACATGCCGGCGTGCAGCTCAACCAGTTGACCCAATGTGCCATCACTATTGACCATATTAAATGCGCAGATGAAGCGTGACTTTTCGGTGTCAGTCATTGATGCCTGATCTTTTCTATTGCATAAAGGGGTAAAGAACCATGGCCATTTCCGGATAATAGCTATAGCTGATTTATCCATCTGTAACATTTTAGAAAAGGTCATGGAACGGGAAAGAACAGGAAGATTATTCAGCAGTAATTCTTCCAGTTCCTTTCCCATCCTGGAATCAGGCTTCATATTACCGGTTGATTTTACAATTGTTTTCTTTGCCATGAGATTATTGTTTTTTTTGCCTACTCTTTGATCGGATTTTTGGCTTACTCCTTTAAATTATTACTTCAGGTATTATTGATATTAACAGACATCATTAATAATTATACGGTTACCCGTACCGGGAAAAATTAATGTTTCAAAAAAAGCAGCAGTTAGATTAAAATGCGCATGACTGAACAAATATTTTTTACAAAAACACACCAGGTTTGCGCCTCTTAAAAATGAGGGATACTGAATGTTATAAAAGGCTTTTAATAGATACGGCAAATCAAGAATAGCTATAGAAATTTTGCTGTTTTGGGTTCTCTTGATTTTCAGACGGGGAAACTGTTTAAAATCTACGTTATAAAGTTTATAATATTTTTTTGCTAAATGCAATAGTTTGGTGATAATTATTTTTATCAATGAATATTGTGTTAATTAATGTGAAAATAATCTGAGCCATTAATTAATAACGCAGGCTATAAATTAAAAAGCTGATGATTTGATTAAGGGTAGTTAAAAAGGTAAATGTAGAAAAGAAAAACCCTGTTCCTGATATTCTCATGCCAGGTGCTATCATGAACAACATAATATCCGGCAGCAAAAAAATAAGTTGTTGATTTAATACAACTTCTGCCGCCGCCAGTGCCTCAGGCCAGCGGCGAATCATCTGAGATGAAGTAATCTACTCCTGATATTTTAATTGTATTTAATCATATCATGGCATTTAGTTTCTGATGCCCGTTGGTCTGGAGACCAGACGGAGGCGGTGTTGTATAGGATTGAAGGAACACCGGCGGCGGAGCCAAGCCCCAATTGCACAAGGTTTTGTTGGGCGTAGGCAAAGTCTATTTGACAGGTTGTAATTTGTTTTTATTCAAGTATTCTTTGAATTCGGCAAAAGTCATCTTTTCTGTTTCTTTTGCAATTTTTTCTTTGATTTCACAAAACACTTTGACTGTGTCAAATGTTTTTTCCTTTTTAATTATCGTCTTCATTATATACAATTTCTTTTGGTGAACGTATGTCAAGCTGTGAATAACCACAACGTAAATTTATTGAATTATACCCACGAATTCTAAAAACGTTTACAATATGTTTGAAATTCCAGCTTACTAAAATGTCCACTTTGTTGTCGTTTATTCTTCAGCGGTGTTTCGCCGGGAACTTTTTTTTAGATGGAATTGTAAGTGTGCGAAAACCCCGCTGGGATAAAAAAAGTTGATGATTTGCACATAGCTAAATTAATAACGTCCGCCGAAACTGCTGCTGATAGCGATAAAATGCCGAAGCTAACAACATCCTGCCACCATATTGCCAAGCAACCGAATGTTGGTGGCAGTGCTTCTGTAAAAGGCCAATTTCTGTTACCACGGGGTAATAGTTTTAAAATCATAACTAGCTGACATGCTTCGGTGATTTTCAAAATTTGAAAATGCTTCTATTGCATCTATATTTTCAAAAGTTAACGTAGGAAATTTATCTCTATTTAATTTAAGAGAATAAATATATTGGTCTTCTAATATCCCATTGGCCTTATTCATTCTTTGTGTATATCCCGAGATTAGTATTTCTTTTATATTGGTTGAAATATTAAAAAATGTTCCGCCCAAATAGAAAGCCATGCCAGATACACATTGGGCATATTCATGCTTTAACTCCTTTTGAGTCTTTTGTTTGATGGAAATTTTTCCAGACGATAATATGTTTGCCTTTGCCTGTGGCATATTTTCTATTTCAGGCAAATCAATGTCAACCTTTAGTTGATTGTATTCAGGATGATATTCATAGCTAACGCTGAATTCGACTGGCAATATAATATCGCTTAAGATTATTTCTATTTTTTCATTTACGTAATTCACGGAGCCTTGTAGTATGTTTTCAAGATTCTGTTTTTGAAAAAGATATTCATTATAATATTCTTTGTCCTTGACAACTTTGGTTTCTGTTTCAATTTCGATGAATTTATTTTTGGCAACTGTCCACTCTCCAATTTTTTCTTGCAGGCATTGTTCTAATTTTTCGGAAACATAATTCTCTCGTAGCTTTTTATTTTTCCAAAAAAGTATTTTTTTTACCTTTTGTTTGGCTTCGACTGCTAAGTTTAAAGCTATCAGTTCTTTAGTTGGAATTTCAACACTGTATTCTTGTGGAGTGTAAATTTGAGGCGATAAATTCTTAAGGTCATTCTGAATTATGCTTTCTATAAAAACTTCAGGAGTGAATTTGGAAATATTAATAAACTTGGTTGTTTCATCATCAAGTTCAGTTTTTCTTTTTCCTATTATCTCATTTACTGATTGTTTATACTTTTCACTTCTTTTTACTCTTCTTAAAATTGTTTCATCAGTAATTTGTCTGCCTGATGAATCTGTAATTGTTAAGATAGGATTTCCTTTATCATCTAAGCCAATTGCAACGTGAACTTTTTCGTCAGGTATTTGGACATTCCTATTATATTGCTGATGAGAAGAACTAGAACTGCCGATTTTACTTCTATTAGATAAGCCTGTACCTGGGATGCCTGTGTTTAAATAACTACCTTTTTTCCCAATTGTTACTGATGCTCCTCTCACACCAGCATTTAAACTTACACCTGACTTTGATAAATTCAGGCTTAATCCTTTCATTATTTTAAGTCGTCTTCTGAATCGCATAAGATTGTAATGTTTTAGTTAAGTAATTAGGGTGCAATAGCCTTTTCACCAACGTTTGCGGAAATCCCTTATTGGCAGTGCTGTTAAAATGACATTAAGTAACAGTTTATTATAGTTTCATTATTTATAATTTTTTGTAAAATTCTATGGTAACCTTCCCAGAGAATATAATCATCTCCATTTTTTATTACAAATACTGGGTCTGTTAGCTGATGGTAACAGGGGCCAGCAATGCCTATATAGGGCTGGTAAAATTTTAAATCTGAAATTGAAATAATTTCCAAAACTCCATATTTAATGAAGTAAGTCTTTTTGATGTCCCCATATTCTTCTTTAAGTTTCAGTTTAAGTTTTTCATGAATCCCATTATTGTCAATGAATGGAACTGCCAGGTTGAAATGGCGAGATAAGAACTCTTTGAAATCTATTTGGGAATATCCATTCTTAATATGAATTATATCTGTATAATTATGTGCTAAGAAATCAGAATTATTATTTGTCATAAAATAAGGGAGCAAAAAAATTTCAAATTCTTGAACTTCTGCAGCATTGCCACCAATACATAAATATATGATATAAAAATTGCCATGCAATAATTTTTGGATTCTGATATCAACCATCTGAGATTATATAAATCCAATTGTCGTTTATTCTTCAGCGGGGTTTCGCCGGGTTCTTTTTTTAGATGAAATTGTAAGTGGACGAAAACTCCGATGGGACACAAACCCTTGTCAAATACTTTGCCCGAAAGTAAGTAAATTATTATCGGGGTCAAGCAATGCAAATTCTTTTTGTCCCCAAGGTTTTGCTTGCAAAAGTCCTGCAGGATGTATGTTGACTTTCTTGTCCAACAGTGACTGATAAAGATTGTCAATGTTGTCTGTTCGGATATAAACTTGTCCATAGTTTTCTTTTGGGTCAAGCTCCTTAAATTCAAAAAAGTGAATTTGTATGTTGTCCTTTTCTACCATTAAATATCCGTCAAAGTCTGCACTTCCAAATTCCTGAAAACTTAACTTGTTCAGGTAATAGTCCTTGGTTGCGGCTTTGTCACGCATTGGTAATTTTGGATTAATGTCTGTCAACATATTTTTTATTTTTAGTGTATTTAAAATCTGTTTTGAACTCTTGGTTGTAGTCGTGCAAATTTTCGT
>JANLQE010000272.1:0-2006 GCA_031367625.1 Bacteroidota bacterium | reverse complement strand
AGAGGGTAAAGTAATGATTGCTGTATATGATGCTTCCGGTAACCAGGTAAAAATCCTGGTAAATCAAAAGCAACCGGCTGGCACTTACAGCTTTGAATGGAATACCAAAGGCCTGGCAAGAGGTATTTATTTCATTACTGCTATTACCGATGGCAAGGTGAAACAGACAATAAAGCTTGTAAAACAATAGTTTTTTTCTCTTTTAGCATAAGTCCGTGGACAAACCACGGACTTATTTTTTCCGTAAATCATCAAGACCAACTAAAAAACCAGAAATGAAAAAGAGTCGTGTATACCTGCTGCTGATTGGCATCTTTATAATTATGGCCAGTTTTATAGTCTTAAAGTACAATACTGACAAAAAGAAAAAGACTGACAGTTATTATGTTTTACTTGACCGTAAAGGAGCAGCGTCGCAAACTGAGGAATGGAAAATCATCAGCAAAAGAGGATTTGAATTGCTAAAAGCTATACGTATCAATCCTGAAGATATAAAATCAACTCTTGCACTAGTAAGCTTGTATATACAGGAAGCCCGGGTCACGGGTAATTATCTGTACTACGATAAAGCTGCTATGAAGTATGTAAATGATGTATTAAAAAAAGATCCTGCAAACTTTGAAGCCCTGACCTTTAAATCAGTTATTTACTTATCACAGCATCATTTTGCCGATGGCTTTGCCACTGCGGAGAAAGCAAAAGCCATCAATCCATATAATGCATTTGTATATGGAATATTGGTAGATGGAAGTGTGGAAATGGGAAATTATGACAGTGCTGTAGTGTATGCTGATAAAATGGTGTCTGTTCGTCCTGATATCCGTTCTTATGCCCGCATTTCTTACCTCCGTGAAATTTATGGAGATTACCCTGGTGCTATTACCGCTATGAAAATGGCAGTAGAGGCTGGATTGCCCGGAGATGAAACAACAGAATGGTCAAGAGTTCACCTGGGAAAATTGTATGAATATTCAGGGGATACTTTAACGGCAATAATGCAATATTCAATTGCCTTGAATGAAAGGCCTGGTTATGCTTATGCAGTTGCTGGTTTGGCCCGCATTGCCTCTGCTGAAAAAAATTATACCAAGGCCATTGCATTATACCAGCAGGCAGATTTATTGGTTATGGATAATTCTTTTAAAGAGGAACTGGCTGATATTTATTACCTGACAGGTGAAAATGATAAAGGGGATAAAATTGTTAAAGAAGTAATAGCGTCATTATCAGAAGGAGCAGCCAGTGCAAACACTGATGAAAATGTTGGCCACTACGCAGATCAGGAGCTTGCCTATGCTTATCTCAAAATAAAAAATTATGACAAGGCGCTGTATCATGCGTTGCAGGAATATAACCGCCGTCCGGATAATATTGACGTAAATGAAACACTGGCATGGGTCTATTATAATAAAGGAGATTACAAAAAGGCTTTACCTTATATTAAAGTCTCTTTAAAAACCGGAAGCAAAAATCCCCGTTTACTTTGCCATGCAGGATTGATCTATAATATGGCCGGTGATAAAATAATGGCAAAATCTTTATTAGAGGAAGCTCTGAAAAATAATCCTGGTATATCTGAAATGCTGAAATCAGATGCTGAAAAAGTATTAAACAGTCTTTAAAATTCTTCGACAATCTGTTATTTTAGTTTTAATGAACATTCATGTATCAGAATCAACATAGTAATCTGCGAAAAATATCGATTGCTGTGATTTTACTGTTGATAGCATCACCAATGCTGGCACATAATATTAATTATGCATTAGAAAAAGCCCCTGCCCATCAGGTAGTTGGCTATTACCTGAAACTTGGTTTTCAGCACATCATCCCGCTGGGCTATGATCATATTTTATTTAGAGCAGGGCTTTGCCTATTGAGTACTAAAATCAAAACGATATTCTGGCAAGCCACAGCATTTACAGTAGCTCATTCCATTACCCTGGCGTTAAGCATGAAAAATATCATTGTATTGCCTGGTGCCATCGTAGAACCTATTATTGCTTTAT
>JANLQE010000270.1:0-6551 GCA_031367625.1 Bacteroidota bacterium | reverse complement strand
CCCATCAATCCCAGAATATCTATCACCTGGCTTACATTGGCGATATCCCATTTTTTACAAACTTCTTCCGGCCCCATTATTTCTACCGTGCCGCCCTGGTAGCCGGGTTTATAAATTTTTATATTTTCAGAAACCAATTGCCCGTAATCTTTATCGGGCGTAACCATAAAAACTTCGTAGCCCGCTTTTTCTGCCTGCTTTGCCAACGCACCAATTACATCATCAGCTTCGTACCCATCTTTTTCTATACAGGGAATATTGAAGCCTTTTATAATTCTTTTAATATCGGGCAAAGAAGACAAAATATCTTCCGGAGTCTCCTGCCGGTTGGCTTTATAATCTGCAAAATCGGTATGGCGCTCTGTAGGTGCATGGGTATCAAAACATACTGCCATGTGCGTAGGCTTTTGGTTATTGATGAGTTCAATTAAAGTATTGGTAAACCCGAACTGGGCATTTGTGTTACGCCCTTTACTGGTAATACGTGGGCTGCGAACCAGGGCATAATAGGCACGAAAAACCAGGGCCATGGCATCTAACAGAAACAATTTTTTTTGCATGGAACAAAGTTAACTTAACAGCGCCAAGAGAAAAATAATTTTGGCGGTGGGCAGCAAAAGGGTATTGGCATTGGTTATAGTAGTACGCTAATTGAGAGAATGGGCCGGCATCACGCCGGAGCAGAGCCGAGCTTAATAACCAATTCTGTTATATATCTATGTACTTTGTTCCTCTGGAGAAATTTTTAAAATTTTTCTGAAGTTCCCTAAAACTTAAGTTCCATATAAGCCGGCAGCATTGCTCTCCAGGTAGGCCAGTCGTGCTTCCATTCTGTACCCCAAACATCTAAATTGTGGTTAATTCCTTTGCTGTTTAATACACCGGAAAAATTACGGGAGGCTTGCGGGTCTTCATAATCGCCACTGCCGGTAAGTATATGAATATGATTGCTTTTGCGGATGTGGTTCAGGTTCCACTCATCATTTAAGTTGGGAATATAATGCGAGGGGGAATTAAAATATACCTGGTCGTCGTAAAACCCTTTGGTATATTCTGTAAGATCATATACGCCGCTCATGGCTATAACGCCATCAATTAAATCGGGGCGTTTTAAAAAAAGATTCATGCTGTGCAAAGCGCCAAATGATGCGCCACAGGTAATGATAGGGGTTTCTGCCGAGGTACTTGTTTTTATAAAAGGGACAACTTCATTAAATATATATTCATTAAACTGGTTCTGGCGTATGGCCTTGTGTTCGCCCTGCATTTCGTTGTTAAGCCAACTTTCGTTATTAATGCTGTTGATAGAAAAGATGCGTACTTTGCCACTGTTGATATAAGGCGCTAAAGTATCCATTAACTGAAAACGTTCATACTCTAAATAATCTGCAGCGGCAGTGGGTACCAGTAATAATGCAAAGCCATAATCGCCGTAGGCTGCAATGGGCATATCTTTTTGCAGTGCGGGGCTAAACCAGCCCGATAATTCTCTTTTCATAAAGTATAAATTTTTTATCTGGAAAACAGTACATAGCTTTTGTAAATATAAAAACATTATCTAATCCCCCTAAAGTTTAGCACTATTTAATGTTTAAGGGTACAACTAATGATAAAATATGGGTTAGGGTGCTTATTTTTGCTTACACCTATAACTACAAAATATGTTTCGTACTATCAAATCAACTGTTTTATCTGCATTATCATTTAGTATTATCTTTCTCTCCTGTACCAAAGAATACAGCATAGAAAAAGCTGCAGGAGGCGCAGGATCTACGGGCGGCACTGCGGTTTTTAGCCTTGAAGGCTCGCCGGGTGTATGCGCTTCTGCTTTTTTGAGCGGCAGTTATACAGCAGGTACGGCGGTAACAGCTGCTAATACAGTATTAGTTTCAGCAAATGTTACAACCATTGGCACATACACTATTACTACAAGTACAGCAAACGGTATTAAATTTACAGGGGCCGGAAGTTTTACAACAACAGGATTACAGTTTATAGAACTTACCGCTTCGGGTACCGCCACTGCTGCCGGCACATTTAATTATACATCGGGAACAACAGGTTGCTCCTTTCCCGTTACGTTTACCACTTCGGGCGGCGGTGGATCTGGCAGCGGCACAGCAGTATTTACCTTTAATGGTGCACCAGGCTACTGTACTACCGCAACTGTAAGTGGTGTTTACACAGCAGGTACTGCAATGGGCGCAGGCAATACAGTGGTAATTGCAGTCAACGTAACTACAGCAGGCAGTTATACCATCAGCACTGGTGCAGCAAACGGCATTAGCTTTAGCGGTAGTGGTGTTTTGGCTTTGGGTGCTCAAACTATTACGTTAACAGGCAGTGGTACTCCGGTAGCAGCAGGCACAAATAATTTTACACCGGGTACTAATGGTTGTGCATTTCCGGTAACAACTGTGGCAGGAAGTGGCGGGGGAGCAGGGAATTTTTTAAAATGTACGATCGGTGGGGTAGCTACCCAGTTTAATACAAATTTGACAGGTACAAATAATTATACACCTCCAGGTGCTGGTACAATACTTTTGGACGGATTAATAAACAGCACTGGTCAGGATGAATTGCAAATTGGATTTGTCAACATATCTGGTGCGGTTACTGTCGGTACTTATCCTAATTTCACAGTTACAAACTTTTTAAAAACAATATTAGTTATTTATACTGATAATTCGGGTAATCAATGGCAAACATCGGGTTCAGTTAATAATACTTTTACCGGAACCATAAGTTCGCTATCGGCTACATCCGTTCAGGGAACATTTAGTGGAACATTGTATAATAATAATGGAGCTGGTCCCGGAACAAAAGTTATTACAAATGGCTCATTCAGTGTAACATTCTAAAATAATTTTAATCAATAAAAAATGGCTGCTTAAAAGGCAGCCATTTTTATTTTATTTACTCTTTATACTTTACTCCATCACGCCTTCCTTAATTTCTGTCCACAACTCCCGGTAGCATTTTGCGGCATAACTGCTGTTGGCAAATTCCATAATGGGTGCCTTGTGTATGCCCATTTTTTCTACATCACTCAGGTAAGGGATATAATTTTGAAAAAAGCGTTTGTCTTTATACAGCTCCTGCATTATTTCGTTATGCATATTTTTACGAAGGTCTGTCATAGTAAAAAAGCACATCATCTTGCTTAAATCCAGGTCCTTTTCTTTAAAATAATCTTTTACCATGTGGTAAGTTCTTATAGATAAAGTAGTAGGGATTACCGGCATTAATACAATATCTGCAGCATTAAAAATATTTTCTGATAAAGCAGAAAATCCCGGAGGGCAATCAATAAAAACAAAATCATACTCCTGGTCTAATTGTTTGATGATGCTTTTGAGCCTGTTTTTATTGCCTTTCATTTCATCCAGCATAATATCAAAACTTTTAGAGGAGTTATCTGCCGGTATTACATCCAGCAACTCAAAATCTGTAGAAAGAATGGCGCTTTCCAAATGGGCATCTTTGGTAATCAGTTTTTTTATACCCGGATGTACTTTGGGTTTGGCTTTATAATAAAACGACGAAGAGCCCTGTGGGTCAATATCCCAAAGCAATGTCTTAAAGCCATCGGCCGCTGCCAGGTAGGCAAAATTTACGCAGGAAGCTGTTTTACCAACGCCCCCTTTTAAGTTATAGAGTGCAATTACAATCATAAAATAATTTAAGTTTTAGTTGCTGTAAACGAATGGATAGGAAAGATAATAAATAATTTCTTTAATATTATGGCCTTATTGCGTTTATATTACCGGTGTAATATCTTTAATCGTCTCCAGGTAAAAAATTGCAGGCTCAAGGCAGTTGGCATTATACCATAAGCAGATAAATAATTTGAAAATCCATTTGGTATAAAATTGCAGGTCTTCGTTTACCCAAAAAAACTATCTTGTATTTTCTACCCATAAAAAAATTTTAAACGCATGATAAAAATTGCAAAAAAGCCGGTTACACTAATGTTTTTAGCAGGTATCAGCTATAGCCTTACCGCACAGCTAAAGCCACTTACCGATGATCAGTATTTTAAAGGAAATTTTAAAGGAATAACACAGCCCCTGCCGGTAGCCACTTTGTGGACAGATAATACTCATTTTTTACTGATAAGGGACGATAAAACTTACAACGTAAATGCAAAAGACGGCACAGAAAAAGAAACCACAGATACTGAAAAAAATAGTAAGCCGGTAACAGTAAATCCAGTGCCATACCTAAAGAATAACGACCTTTTTATTAAGATAAATAATGCCGAAGTTCAGTTGACAAATGATAAAGATGCAGAAGTAAACCCCACCCTTAGCCCCGATGGTAACTATGTAGGCTATACGAAGAAAAATGATTTATACACAGTAAATATTACTACAAAAAAAGAAACACGACTTACCGCCGATGGCAGCGATGTTATTTTAAACGGTTATGCAAGCTGGGTATATACCGAGGAAATTTTAGGGCGGGCTTCCCGCTACCGGTCATTTTGGTGGAGCCCCGATAGTAAGCATATTGCTTTTTTCCGCACAGATGATTCTCCTGTAAAACCATTTACCATTACTGATGGCACTGGCCAGCATGGCTATGTAGAAACGGTACGGTATCCTAAAGCTGGAGATAAAAACCCGGAAGTAAAAGTAGGTATTGTACATCCCGAAGGAGGTAATACGGTATGGAGCGATTTTAATGAAAAAGACGATCAGTATTTGGGACTGCCTTACTGGAAACCCGATGGCAGCAGTTTATTGGTGCAGTGGATGAACAGGAAACAGGATAATTTAAAAATATGGCAGGTAAACCCTGCTACCGGAACCAAAACTCCATTTTACAATGAGCAGCAAAAAACCTGGATTGATTTAGATGATGAAGGAAAGAGGATTAGCTTTTTAAAAAACGGGAAAGGATTTTTATTGATAAATGATGCCACAGGCTGGCGCCATATTTATTATTACGATATTAATGGCAAATTAATAAATGCTGTTACTGCCGGCAGATTTACCGTTACTGATTTAAATTATGTTGATGAAAAAAAAGGTATTGTTTATTTTACGGCTCGCAGCCGGGAAAATACAGCCAGGAAAGATTATTACCGCATTAATCTTAATGGAAAAAATTTACAACGGCTAAGCTTTGGCGATTACAATCATTCATTTATAAATCCATCGCCGGATGGCAGTTATTTTATTACCACCTGCAGCAATGTTTCTACCCCTGCCAAAATGGTATTGGTAAGCAATACCGGAAAAATTATTAAAGAAATAGGTGACAGCAAAGGTGCTGATTTAAATAATTATGAACTGGCAAAAACGGAGTTGCTAAGGGTGAAAAGCGATGATGGATTATATGATTTGCCCATGAAAGTAACCTGGCCGGTAAACATGGATAAGAATAAAAAATATCCTGTACTCATTTCTATTTATGGCGGCCCCAATGCAGGTACCGTAATGGATACCTGGATCCTAACCGGTAACCAGCAGTTTTATGCAAAAGAAGGATTGATACAGGTAGCTATGGATCACAGGGCCAGCGGGCATTTTGGCAAAGAAGGCGTAAATAATATGTACCATAATCTTGGTTACTGGGAAATGAAGGATTACAGCACAATGGTAAAATGGCTGATAGCTAACGGCAATGCAGACCCTAAAAAAATATGCATCACAGGGTTTAGTTATGGCGGATACATGAGCTGCTATGCGCTTACTTACGGTGCAGATGTATTTACACATGGTATGGCGGGCGGCAGCGTTACCGACTGGAGCCTTTACGATACACATTACACAGAGCGTTTTATGGGTACCCCGGCAGATAATGCGGAAGGTTACAAAACAAGTTCTGTGTTAACCCATGCAGATAAATATAAAGGCATGCTGCAGGTTGTACATGGCGTTATAGATGATAATGTGCATATTCAAAACAGCATACAGCTTATCAGTAAATTACAGGACCTTAAAAAAGATTTTGAGTTTATGGAATACAGCGGCGGGCGCCATGGCTGGGGCGGCAATAAAAATCTTCATTTTCAAAACCTGAAAACAAAATTTATTTACAAATATTTGCTTGAAAAAGAAGTGCCTGATGCTATGCTGAAATGATGTTGCTTTACCAATTTATAAAAAAGTCATCTGCTGCTAATCAGATGACTTTTTTATTATACATCTTTTATCTTTGTTTTGATTTATGGTAAAAATTAAATAAATAAATCATTGTACAACTGTGCTCCGGCAACAACAGAATATTTTGAAAGATCTGTAATGCCTTCTGCCGCCAGCACGGCTTCGTCTATAAAAGCATTGCCGGTGCAGGTTGTGGCGGGTTTGGATAAAATGTAAAAAACAGCATCAGCAATTATTTCGGGTGTGCGGCTCATATTTATAAGCATTTGCCCACCCAATAAATTTTGTACTGCGGCCGTGGCAATAGTGGTACGTGGCCACAACGCATTGGCAGCAATATTATATTTTTTTAATTCTGCCGCCAGGCCAAGCGCTATCATCGTCATGTTGTATTTGCTAAGCGTGTAGGCTATATGGTTAGCAAACCATTTCATATCC
>JANLQE010000246.1:0-19032 GCA_031367625.1 Bacteroidota bacterium | reverse complement strand
TTATAATGCAAAGCCTGTTGGCTCACACTAAGTGTTCCTGAAGATGCAGGACTGAAAGAGTAGGTTTGACCCACACCAACTGTAGCATTAATAACCTGGTTTACCACCTGCTGCTCAACCGGCGATTCTTTTTTACAGGATTGTATTAATATTAAAAAGCAAAATATGGCTGAATAAATAAATGTCTTTTTCATAATAAATAATTTGACATAAATTTAAAACTATTTAAACAGATTGTATAATAAATAAATAAATTGAGTAATATGGATATTTTTTAGAAACCTGCCCCTCAACAAATGAGTGGGTGTGAATTTATTTTTAAGAAAACGGGAAAATAGGTGCAGGTATGCAGAGCAAAATTCCTTTTCTGTGGTTTATCGGGGAGATCAGGTGTGTGTACTCCGGAATTTAAAACAGGCGCTATTTTAGTAGAAATATTATTAAACAATAATCATGACAAAAAACACAGGACGGCCAAAGATGAAAAAGATGGTAAAACAGCCAAATTACCGGCCTCAAAAGCTAACGAAGTAAATAAAAAATTACAGCAGGAGAAAAGCCCACCTGCACCTACTAAAACAATTCAAATGGTAGAGAAGGCAAGGGATACCAAGAATAATAAATAATGACCTGGCGAAAATACTGCCGTAGTACGCAAAAGTTTGCTTGCTGGCAACCAGTAATTGTTGCAGGTAATTTTTTAATTGAAATATAATTAAACAACATAAGGCCAGGCTGCTTAGCCTGCGCCTTAAAAGTTTGATGTACTAAACCAACAGGTTTATTTATTGCTTTGTAAACTGCAGGTGTTCGTCTTCTAATATTTCCGGACTTTCTATTTGTAACACTGTGTTAGTGCCTGATATAAAATTCCATTTTTTTGTCAATAGGTTTAAAGGAACAGAAGTTCCCAAATTTAATGCAATCGCAGATTTGGATGAGGAGCCATAATAGGTAACTGCAGGGGTATATTGCCAGTTACCACTGATTTCACTTGCATCTTTTTTTGCAATAACAGTTCCGTTGGCGGAAAAAACAAAAACGAAGCCCGAAAATTTTGATGTCTTGTCTTCTGTTTTTTGCGTTAAGGAACTTACTACCCAATTGCCGGAAGTTAAGGAAGCGGTAAGGGCAGCCGTTGTAGTATCTGGAGTAGTATTAGCTGCATCTACTGAAGCTTTGGAGCAGGATATGAACAACAAAACAGCTATAAATAAAACTGCCGGTTGGTTAAAGTACTTTTTCATGGTTAAATTTTTGCAGATGAATAAATGTATTTATTATTTGTAACCGCACTTAACTGTTTTGTAACCGACTGTAAAAAAAATACCTTCCTCCTGGCAGTCTGATCTGCATTTATGAAAGCCTTTATACTATAAAAAATTTGGTTTGATATTTTCAATTATTCTTAATCCTGAATTTTATAATGTGCTTTAGCCGGATAATCTTTTTCTTTACCTTTAATTAAACAAGCATCGTATGTCATTATTATTAAAGCGTTCCGTTTTTGGAGATCAAAAAAATACAGGCAATACATTAAGCAAAGAAGAAGCGTATCAGCTTTTTACCGGTTGGGTTATAAATGAGCGGCTGCAGCTTCACATGAAGCAGGTGGCCCATTTAATGAAATGCTGGGCAGCAGAAAAAGAAGGCTTTGATGAAACCGGTGAGTGGCGGTGGGAAATGGCCGGCCTGCTGCATGATGCCGATTGGGATCAATGGCCCGATCAGCATTGTAAAAAAATTATTGAAGAATTAGAAAGCCGAAACATTGATCCCGAAATCATCAGAGCCATTGCCAGCCATGGGCCAAATCATTTTGGTGTGGATCCCGAAACTAAAATGGATAAAATGCTGTATGCTTTTGATGAACTCAGCGGATTGATTCATGCATACAGTTTAATGCGGCCGGAACGATACAGCAATATGGAATTGAAAGGAGTTAAAAAAAGATTTAAAGAAAAAAACTTTGCCGCCAATGTAAACAGAGACGAAATAATGGATGCGATGAGCAGGGCAGGGGTGGAGCTGGAGGAGATCATCCTATTTATCATACAGCGCCAGGGAACGGTGAGGTAATGATTTATTTGAATAATTGACAAAACATATTTGGCAGGATTTGCTCTGCTTCAATATCTGTGCATTTTTTAATAAGGAACAAAGAGTTGTATTGAAGTCCCATTGGTATCATCGGATATAATATCAATGGTTCCTTTTAATGCGGCTGCCCTTGGGTTCATATTTTTAAGTCCGTTACCTGTATTGGCAGCAGCGGTATCAAAGCCTTTCCTATCTTCCCTGATGAGTAGATACATACTTTAACGACTGTAGGAGTTTACGAAATACATTTTCATTGTTCTTCTGTTTTTAACTTCAATTTTTCCCCTGTATTCACAATCAAAATCATCTTTAACCAACTCATAGGTAGTTGCTGAAATATTAATTTTTCCTGGCTCCGAATTGGACTCCATCCGGGAAGCGATATTTACGGTATCACCCCAAATATCATAAGCAAATTTTTTGCTGCCCACTACCCCGGCTACCACCGGTCCTGTACTTATGCCGATGCGGATATCAAAACGAATTTCGTTATCGGTATGTTGTTTTTTAGAGTCTTTAACAAAGGCAGCTATTTCAAAAGCAGCTTGTACCATTTTATGTGCATGATCTTGGGTAGGGAAAGGCAAGCCCCCCGCACACATGTAAGAATCCCCTACAGTTTTTATTTTTTCCAGGTCGTACTTCCCCATTATTTCATCAAATTTTGAAAAATAGAAATCAATACTTTCTACTAATTTTTCAGGCGATAAATTTTCTGCATACTGCGTAAACCCTTTAAAGTCGGTAAACAATACGGTTACAGATTCAAATTTTTTGGCTAATACTCTGCCATTTTCTTTTAGCTCCCTGGCTGTTTCTTCCGGAAGGATATTAAGCAACAGGTTATCGCTCCGGTTCTTTTCTTCTTTAATTATAATATTGGTTTCCTTTATAAAATTATAGCGCCTGTATATAACCAGGGCGAGTAGAAAAATCAGGATCAAAGCAATAACCGTTGCAATAACAATGATCTGCTGGTTACGTTTTTGCTGGTGCAGCAGATCTACTTCTACCTGCTTTTGAGAAACTTCGTAATCCGTTCGCAAATCACCCATTTTCTGTACCGATTTAATATTATTCACACTGTCTCTATAAGCAATATGATCCTTGTAATAGACGAATGCTTCACCCGTGTTCCCTGCTCTTTCATACAGTTCTGAAAGTTTGAGATTGGCATCACCGATCTGTTCTTTCAATCCATATTGCCGGGCAAGCTGCAGGCTTCTTTTGGCATATTTCATCGCCGTTTGCTGATCCCCTTTTTTAATATAGATATCACTCATGGAAATGAGATAAACACAGATGGGATAATAATCTTTTGCTTCTTCCAGTATCCGGATGGCTTCATTCATATTTTTTTCGGCCAAAATGCTCTGCCCGGTATTGGCATACACCATTCCGATATTACCCAGGTTGTAAGCTTTACCAGATAAGTAATGCATTTTTTCAAATATAATTCCTGATTCCCTGAAATGGATAAGAGCAGAATCATACATTTTGTTGGTTAGAAATTCGTCCCCGGCATTTAGTATAGCAGAGGCCAGGGCAATGGAGTCATTGGATTGGCGCAAGGTAGCAATCGCTTTGATATAATAATTCCTGGCATTGGGATGATTTCCCGAAACTGCATAAATATCTGCAATGGCAACATAAGTAATACCTTCTCCTTTGGTATATTTTGCTTTTCTTGCGGCTTCACCGCTCTTGAAAAAAGCAGAGAGACCCTCGTCCAGATTGCCCAGTAATTTTTTTATACTTCCCCTTTGATAATAACCCCTGTGCAGGTATAAATTATTTTGCAGTTGTTTCGATATTCTGATCAATTCATCTGCATATTGTAGTGCCAGGTTCAGGTCATTCATCTCGTTAAAAGCCAAGTTTCTGAGTAATTCCAGCTTAGCTGAATCTTCATGAATTTGCTGATGATAAATTTTTTTAAGGCTATCGGCCACTTTCTGATCCTGGCCGGTAACAGCATAAATCATAAAAAAGAGAAAGCCTGTCAATAAAAAATAAGCTTTCTCTTTAACAGACATAGTACCAGTTTAAAAATTTACTAGGGATTTATCCTGATGGTTGGATCAAAACTTTTTGGAAGGCCACCCCCATCTTTTCCCAACCAGCCTGTGCCGGCGGTTGTCCAATTGATGGTATAGGTTTCTTCTTCACCATTGCCAATAAGAGGATTAATTGTTCCCTGCCAGCTTGTGGAGTTTGGAAGCAGCTTTGGATCGGGATTAAACAAATCGAAAGACATTGGTTTTTCAATAATGCCGGTTATTGCCGCTACGCCTGAGCCAGGTGCAATTACCCAGGTAACCTGATCGCCCTGGATTGCATTGGTTGTTGGCCCATTGGTCATCGTTAAAATTCCTGTAGCAGGATCGCCTTTTGTGATTGTGATGATGATATCACCCATGTTTGTAAATTTTGGTTGGTTAAATAAAAATGTTGACTGTTTTCGATCAGATGCTGATCAAATAAATTTGGGTATCAGTATAAATTTATTTAGCTGCTTTTTCAGCGATTATTTAAATCAAAAACAAAATGACATCACGGTTCAATTAGTTCAATCCACACTGCAAGGATATAGTATTGAAGAAGTAATCTAATGGGGTAAGGAGAAATAAAGTATTACATCAATTCATGCCCAATGTATATAAATAGTTTTAAAAATCAAACCCTTATATTGTAATAAATTTCTTTCAACGCCGCCATCATCATTTGAATGTACTAAATTTTTTTTCCATGATTCAATTTTCCAACCAGGTAAAACCGCCTTCCATATTCAAAAGAAGCATTGCCTGTAATAAAAAATGTTAGCCGCACAGTTGATGTACCGGTATTATTTTGTAACTAGTGAAGGATGAATTTTAAAAATAAATTTGACAGGGCAGTTGTAGATGATGCCATTGAAAAAGGAATACAATATCTTTTGTCTGTAAGGGTAAATGGGCGCTGGAGGGGTTTTTCAACATTGGCTGGCGAATCTGATATTTGGGTAACAGGTTTTGTGCTTGCTCAAATTCAACATCTCTGTAAACAGGCAGATGACATTAAGCAATCACAAAATTTTTTATTAACATCCGTGCATTCTTCGGGTGGCTGGTCATATAGCAACCTGGTTCCTCCTGATGCAGATTCTACTGCATACTGTTTAATGGCATTAAAAACCTGTACCGGGTTTACCGGGTTAGCCCTGCAAAAAGCCAAAAGATTTTTGTGGAGCCATTTTACGGATAAAGGGGTCTCTACATACAAAACGGATTCGGGTATCCGTGAATTTATTTCTGCCCCTAACAACCAGGCTATTGCCGGCTGGACCAGTACTCACCCGGATGTTTCCATCGCAGCGGTATTGGCAGATCTTCAACATGAAAAAGCTGCGGAAATAATAAACTGGCTGATAGAACTGCAAACAAAAGAGGGTTTTATTAATTCCTACTGGTGGCGTGGCTCACTTTATACAACCACTCTTTTGTTGCGCACACTTTCTATGTATCAACAGCATTTACCACAAGAGCGGGCAACGATGATAACAGGGGCACTTGTTCGTGAGCAATTGGCACACGGCGGGTTTAGTCTTGCGGCATCCACAACCGGGGATCCTTTTACAACTGCCCTGGCTCTGGAATCATTTACACATTTATTATACCTGGGCTATGGTGGGCAAAGAACCAACTGCGGAAATGCATTGCTACTTTTGCAGCAGGAAAATGGAAGTTGGGCCGGTGATTTTATCCTGCGCATTCCGGCACCGGATACCATGGATTTAAACACCGTTGCATCATGGAACAATGCTGACGGCGGAGGAAATTCTTTTATTGAAGATAAAGAAGGATTATTTGCCACTGCCATGTCATGCCATGCCCTGCATTGCTGGAGGCAATCCCAAACGCAAAATAATTTACCGGCAAAATGGACTGAATTTCCATTTATAAAAAGTTGAATGACCGGAGCACCTCCAAATAAAAAACAATTTTCTTTAATGGATTGGCATAATCATTTTAATACTATTTTTTTTGAAACCTGGCAAAAGGCCGGATTGCCCCATCAGCAGAATTTTTTACCGGCTTATTATAAAATTCTGGAACAGTATGATTTTAAAAATGACTGGATTAAACAGTCTCCTAAAATTTCTGCGGGTATAGATCATACACAGCTTTATGCTGTTTATGGATTTGGTGTAACTGTAGGTAATTTTTTTGGGGAGATGCTTGGGTTAAATGAAAAACTAACGGAAAACAGCTCCGATTGGTGCGGACGTTTTAACCTGGGCATCAGCCTGTATGATTATATATGTGACGAAGGGGATGGAGTTAACAGAGTAAGCTCCTTAAAAGTATTTAAGCCCTTTATCAAAGCGGGTTATACCGATACCCACCCGTTAACAGTTGCAGAAGAATTACTAAGCAACCTGGCCGGTAGTGTACTGAATGACGTAAAAAAAGTTGCTGCAAAAAAAGAAGGATTGCATAAAACAGATTTGCTTTTTAAGCTGATGAAGCAGCTATTTGAAGCACAGGATTTTGTTTCAAAACAAAGGTTGTGTGCAAATGCAGATTTGGATAAAATAAAAAAAGCCCTTTATTTTAAATCTGCGGAGCCTTTTAGGGTAATGGCTGAATATACTGCCCGAATGGCTGATGCCAATGATGGCTCACTGATAAAAAAAGCCCGCTCTATCGGGAAAGCTATTGGGTATTGTTATTGGTTAATTGATGATGCAAAGGATGTGTGGATTGACCTTGAAGCACAACAATGGAATTTATTCCTTTTACTGGCTGCTAAAAAAGAGCCGGAAGTTTTTGCACAGGAACGGGATGTGTTTACAGATAGCCGTTTACTAAGCATTTGGGAACAATCAAACCATGCACAAAAAATATCAAACCAGGTTATTAAAAGGTTAGTACATGCAGTTGCAAGGCTGGAGTTATCTAAAAAAACCGAACAGAATACCCTGGGGCTTGTAGCTGCATCTTTATGGCAATGGTATCATTACTAACGGTAAGCACTAACGCTTTTAACAAACTGCCTCCCGCCAGGCATTTTTCATTTTTGATATAGCTATACATTTTAAAGTGACAGGCGGCGGATGGCGGCTTGGTCACTCGCAATGACGGCTTCACTACGTTCGCAATGACGGCTCCACTGCGTTCGCAATGATACAACCCTGCAAGAACTAATACTTCGAACGTACATGAAGTTTTTTTTGCAATGCTTAAAAATAAAACCGCCTCAATTATTTTGAAGCGGTTTTATTTCAGTGAAGCTCATATTTTCAGTCAAACTTTTACAACGTAAAATAAATAAATATACACGCTGCTTTTTATTTTTAGTTACGTGCCTTCACCGGGTAGGGTGGCCTTACCGGCACAACTGGGGGATTTTTTTCTAATTCTTTTAAGGCTACTTCTATTGCTTTTTGCAATTGCGGATCGTTTCCTTTTATTACATCGGCAGGGTTTTGCTCTACTTCAATATCCGGTGCCACCCCTGTATTTTCTACTACAAAACCTTCTTTGGTCCAGATAGCCACATTGGGAGCGGTTACTTCTCCTCCATCTATAAATTCAGGAAAACCTAAAATGCCTACCAGCCCGCCCCAGGTACGTTTACCTATTAATGTGCCTACTTTAAATTTCCTGAACATCCATGGCAGCATATCGCCGCCAGACCCTGCAGTTTCATCTATCAGCATTACTTTAGGCCCCTGGATAGAAGCGCTTGGAGATTTTAAATCTTTACCATAACGCATGTTCCAGTAGGCCTGCTGTGGGTTCTGTAATAAGTTGATATAATAATCTGCCAATTGTCCACCACCATTAAATCTTTCATCTACAATAATTGCTTTTTTATTGGCTTGTGGAAAAAAATATCTTTTAAAATATTCATGACCTAAATCTGCAGTATTGGGAACATACACATAAGCTACCTGGCCCCCGGTGGCTTCATTTACTTTCTTCAGGTTACCTTCTACCCAATCGCGGTTGCGTAAGGATAATTCATTATCAACCGGAACAACTTTTACCACCCTTGAATTTTTATAATCCGGCGTAGAGCTGATGGTGAGCTCTGTTGTTTTACCTGATGTATTTTCAAAATAGCGATAGATGTCTTCGGCAGCAGTAAGGTTATTTCCGTTGACTGCTAAAATATAATCACCTGTTTTTGCATTAACGCCTGGCTCAGTTAAAGGAGATTTTAAATTAGGTGTCCAGTTAAGTCCGCCATAGATTTTTTTTATTTGATAACGGTTACTGTTAACCGCATAATCAGCACCTAATAAACCGCCATTTACTTTTAGTGGGTTAAACAAACGATCACCCGCATCGGCAATTCTGTGATGCCCTACTGCAAGCTCACTGCACATCCATTGAATTAGTAAATTCACATCGCTTCTGCAGGCTAAATCTGGTAAAAAAACTGCATATTTTTGTTTAACGGCCAGCCAGTTTAAGCCATGCATACCGGGGTCATAAAAGTAATCCCTGTTTACCCGCCATGCTTCTTCAAATATGTTTTTCCATTCGGCAATGGGATCTGTTTTTATTTCTATCGCTGCTATATTAACCGCAGCCTTACCTGGTGTGGGTTTTATTCCCGCATCTGTAATAGTCCATACTTTTGCTTTTGAGTAAAGCATTTTTTTGCCATCGGCAGAAATGATATAACTATCCATTTCGGTTATCTCAGTATCTTTACGGCTCTTTAAATCATATTTATGCAAAGTGCCATTGCCGGAATTATCGGGGAGCATAACAAGATAATACAACTCATTTTCTTTACCTGTTCCCAATTGGGCTAAATTGCCCGCAGGTACCGGTAGGTTTACAATCCTGTTTTCAATACCTTCCCAGTCTATGCGTACTGCTGTTGGCTTTTTTTCGGGCGCAGGTATTATCTTTTTATTTTTATCTACAACCTGCGTCACCGTTACAGTGTCTGTTTTTGCAGCTTCCTCATCATTTTCTTTTGCAAAAGGTGAGATGGTTTCTTTTTGTAAAGTAACCAGATAAATAGAATTGGTCAGGCGCATATCTGCATTAGATTGATCAAACCAATTGATTACCGGGCCTGCATCAGTAGAGGCAAAAAAGTATAAATACTTTCCGTTTTTATCAAACTTTGGTTCCGATGCATCGCTTAATCCATCTGTAAGTGCAAATGATTTTTTTTGTTCTGTTGAGTAGAGATAAATTCTTTTAAATTGTGTTTCGGTTACTTTAGTATATGCTATCCATTTGGAATCGGAAGACCAGTCGCCCAGTAAATTACGGAAGGCCCCCGGCACATAGAGTTCATCAGCATCTATTTTTGTAATAGCCGCAGTGGCAATGTCTAACAGGTACAGGTTTCTTCCATTATCTGTATAACTTATTTTTTTACTATCCGGTGACCATGCTGCAAAAGCATAAAACCCTGTTCCATTTAATTTAAAAATTTTTGCATCTCCTTTTCCATCCTGCGGTTGTAAATAAAGCTGGTATTCACCTGAGGCATCAGAAAAATAAGCAATGGTTTTTCCGTCTGGCGACCAGGCAGGATATTTTTCATGAGTACCGGTAGTTTGTGTAAGGTTGCGGTAATCACCTTTTTCTGCAGGCACGGTAATAATTTCTCCCCGGCAATCAAAAACAGCTCTTGCACCTGTGGGCGAAATATCGGCTGTTCTTATAAATTCGGTACCCTTTACAAAATGAGATCTTAGCTCCAGCAGATCTGCTGCAATGCCAATTTTTAATTTTACAACAGCAGAGGTATTTAAGGAATAAGTATGCAGGTAACCGGCCTGTTCAAAAACAATGCGCCCATCTTTTGCTGCTGCATTCAGCACGGGAAAATTTTTAAAATCGGTTAGCTGATCTGTTTTTTTTGAATCAATATGGTATGCATATAAATTAAACTCACCGTTACGGTCGCTTCTGAAATAGATGGTATTGCCCAGCCATATAGGGCTTACATCATTACAGCCGCCATCCGGTTGCGGAATTTTTACAACGCTTTTATCCCCAAAAGAAAAAATATTTATCGTGGCAATCATACCACCTCTGTAATGTTTCCATTGTTTAAAGGCATCGCTTAAAGGTGTGTAGGCCATTTGTTTTCCGTCGGGCGAATAAACAGCATAATTGGCATTGGGTATTTCTAACTGAGTAGCCATACCACCGGTAACCGGCACCGTAAACAACTGTGCATAGCGGTTAGTAAAAACTGCCCTTTGCGAAATAAATAAAACTGCTTTTCCATCGGGTGTAAATCCTCTTACAAAATCCGGGGAGGGATGCCAGGTAAGCCTTGTGGGAATACCACCTTCTACCGGAATAATAAATACATCTGTATTGCCATCGTACTGGGCACTGAAGGCAATTATTTTACCATCGGGCGAAAATACAGGATTCGATTCTATGCCTCTGTCCACCGTCAGCCTGCGGGGTTGGGTGCCATCTATATTGGCTATCCACAAATCTTCAGCATAAATAAAGGCAATATTATTGGCACTTACCGCTGGTTGAGAAAGCATCCTGGTATCTGTAATATCTATTGCAAATAATTGGGCAGGCAGCTCCAATAAGCAGGAGAGAAGAAAATAATACATTATTTTACCGTATCGCATATTTTTTTTTGAAAAGTGTATAAAATTAATTTACCTGATAATATTATATATAATAAATGAGAATAAGAAATATGGTTAAATATTTACAACCTGGGTTAGAAGGTTTTAAAAACAAATCAGGTTAAAAAGAGATAGTAAAAAGACCGTATCCCTCTATGTTTTGCCAGAGTATATAAACTCAAAAAAAATATTTTTTATTTTCTTTAAATCTTTCCGTTTTCAAACTTAATTGTTGTTATGCTGTTATTAAAACAGAACAAAAATTTATATCATGAGAAAAGGGATAGCAGAAGGAAAAGCGGGAACAACAGCATTTAATGTAAAAGCTTTAGACAACTTACAGGATAAAGGGTACAAATTTGTACAGATTAAAGGGTTGACGGTTGATAGGTATTACGACTATGTAGAACCGCTCATTTTAGTGTTGGTGCCTTTAAAGGAATTACCAACCGATCCTTTTAAAAAAGATATTTACGAACCCATTAAAAGCGAACTTCTGTATAAATGGGCTACAGAAAAAAATGAATACCCTGAGATCGTTATTGCAAATAATTATTACAACTGACTGTAGCTTCGCCTTACCATAAAAAACATTTTGGAGACAATTGTATTACCAGGGATTGTACATTTGAAAAATATTTATGTTATGATTGTAAAGGGTAAATCAATAGATGCACAAACCCGGTGTGTGCATTACCATTCTCCACTGGATATTATTGCCATTAAATTTAAATGCTGCAACGCTTATTATCCCTGCTATCATTGCCATGCAGAAGAAGCCGGGCATTTGCCAATGGTGTGGAGTAAAGCCGAATTTGATACAAAAGCTATTTTATGCGGTGTTTGTAAAAGTGAAATGAGCATTACAGAATATAAAGCATGTAATTATTTATGTCCGTTTTGCTTGGCGCCTTTTAATCCAAAATGTATAAATCATGATCCGTTGTATTTTGAATAGTAATCTTCACTGCCAACCTTTTAAAAGCATTCAGCTTAATATTTTTCAAAATTCATTGTAAAATAAAAGCCTTAAATTTTTTTATACCTTTTTGGTAACTAAATTGCACCCATTAATAATTCGGGAAACAGTATCCTTTGCAAAACAAACTCATGCACAAAACACCTGTAATGAAATTCTTTTATTCAACCTTCCTGCTTTTTTTTATATCCTGTACCCAGCATTCCGGTGATAAAGCAGGCGCAGGCAGCAACGGGCAAGAGGATTCTTTAAATAAAAAAACTTCCTCTTCAAAATTTGACAGCGCTAAATATAATTTACTTCTGCAAAAGATGGCCAATGGCGATACTATGGGCAAATGGCCTGCCCAGTCCCCATATCCTTTAAGCGGCGCTGTGTTGCCTTACTCCCGTATAGTCGCTTTTTATGGAAATTTATATTCTAAAAGAATGGGAATACTGGGCGAGCTTCCCAAAGATTCTATGATAAAAAAATTGAGGCAGGAAATTAAAAAGTGGGAGCAGGCAGATACCAGTTTACCTGTAATGCCCGCCTTACATTATATCGCCATTACTGCGCAGACTAATGGTGGCAAACAGCGTATGCGAATGCCCTTTCACCAGATAGATACCCTTTTAAACTGGGCAAAAGAAATTAATGCACTCGTATTTCTGGATGTGCAGGTAGGCTGGAGCACTGTACAGGAAGAAATTCCTACCCTGGAAAAATACCTCAAAATGCCCAATGTGCATTTAGGAATAGACCCGGAATTTTCGATGAAATTTGGAGATTTGCCGGGTAAGCGAATTGGTACTTTTGATGCTGCAGATATAAATTATGTAATTCACTATCTGGATACCCTTGTAAAAAATAATAATCTGCCACCTAAAATATTAGTTGTACACCGCTTTACACAAGGCATGGTTACCAACGCACTGCAGATAAAGCCTATGCCCACTGTACAGGTGGTAATGGATATGGATGGCTGGGGTAATAAAATATTAAAACGCTCTACATGGCTGCGTTATATTTATAAAGAACCCGTGCAGTTTACAGGCTTTAAATTATTTTATAAAAATGATACAAAGAAAGATCCTGACGGCATGTTTACTCCGGAAGAACTGATGAAATTAATACCTCACCCTATCTACATACAATATCAGTAAAATGAAGAATATTTTTTTCTGGGTAACTATTATAATTTTAGCTGCATGTACCCAGGGCAATAAAGATAGTAAAACAACCATTCTCCAGGCGCCTGAAAATAAGCCGGCAAACGGCCCGCAGGCTGAAAATAAAATAGCTGATGCAGGCACCATTTTCGCCAGGCCACAGATACCCGTATTATGCTACCATCATATACGCCCAATCCGTGCAGCAGAGAGCGTTAATATGAAAAGTTATTCCGTATCTCCAGAAGCGTTTGCAGAGCAAATGAAAACTTTGGCAGATAGTGGCTATCATACAATTTTACCAGATCAGTTATACAGTTATCTCGCTTTTGGCAAACCATTACCCTCATTGCCCATCATGCTTACTTTTGATGATACAGACCTGGAGCAATTTACCATTGGTGCTGCCGAAATGAATAAATATAATTTCAAAGGGGTATATTTTATTATGACGATTGCCATAGGGCGGCCCCGCTATATGAGTAAAGAGCAGCTTAAACAACTGGCTGATGAAGGCCATTTTGTTCAGGGCCATACCTGGGATCATCACATGGTTACTAAATATGCAGCAGAAGATTGGGATAAGCAACTCACTGAGGCTAATAAAAAACTGGAAGGCATTACCGGAAAAAAAATAAATTACTTTGCTTACCCCTTCGGATTATGGAACACCGGTGCTGTACGTGCATTGAAAGAAAGAAATATAAAAATGGCCTTTCAGCTTTCTACAAAAAGAGATAGTACCGAACCACTTTATACCGTAAGAAGAATGATAGTACCCGGCACCTGGTCAACACAGGGAATGCTAAAAGCCATGCACACTACTTTTTCAAGATAGTTAAATTGATTTTTTAAAAGAAGGATTTACCGCAGCCATGGTCGGTGTACTCACCGGCCATTTCGGCGAACCGTAATTAATTTCCATTGCCATGGTCGGTGTCCTCACCGGTCATTTCGGCGAACTGTAATTAATTTCAGTCAATAATTCCTATACGAAAGAAGTTGCCGGAAAATGCAATAACTTAGATTTTAAATCAGGATGAAAGCAATCATCAATAGTTTAGTTTTAAAATATTTTTTAAAAAATAAGTATATGAAGCAATTTTTTTTCTTCTTCCTTTTGTTTGGCAGCATGACTCTCTTTGCTCAAAAAAAAGTAACTGTTTATACCACTGCCGATAGCAGCAACCTGCGCTTAACAAAAACACAGGAATTAAATTTTACCCCTTTAAGCCAGCCAATGGAAACACAGATTTGTGTTTTTGTAGATCCGGCTAAAACTTTTCAAACCTATATTGGTATTGGCGGGGCACTTACCGATGCGGCCGCAGAAACTTTTGCAAAATTGCCTGCAGATAAACAAAAAGAATTGCTGTTGGCTTATTTTGATAAACAAAAAGGAATTGGTTACACCGTGGCAAGAACCAATATAAACAGTTGCGATTTCAGCAGTGATATGTACACATACATTAAAGAAGGTGATAAAGATTTAGCCTCTTTTAATATTGACCATGATAAAAAATTTAAAATACCTTTTATTAAAAAAGCTATGGCTGCCGCTGGTGGCAAATTAACTTTATTTGCCAGCCCCTGGAGCCCGCCGGCATTTATGAAAAACAATAATGATATGCTGCATGGCGGAAAATTAAAACCCGCATTTTATACATCATGGGCAACTTATTATACCAAATTTATTAAGGCTTATCAAAAAGAAGGAATACCCATTTGGGGCATTACCATTCAAAATGAACCCATGGCAAAACAAACATGGGAAAGTTGTAATTATACTGCTGAAGAGGAAAGAGATTTTTTGAAAAATTACTTAGGCCCAATCCTACAGAAAGAAGGGCTGGGCGATAAAAAAATAATTGTTTGGGATCACAACAGAGATATGATTTATCAGCGGGCTCAAACTTACATGAATGATGCAGCAGCGGCAAAATATATCTGGGGCATTGGCTTTCATTGGTACGAGCCCTGGAGCGGCGGCCAACCGATGTATGAAAATGTAAAAAGGGTGTACGAAGCCTACCCGGATAAAAAACTATTTTTTACAGAAGGTTGTGCCGAAAGTTTTAATGCGCAAAGATATTACGACTGGAGCCTGGGGGAAAAATATGCCGGCAATATGATAAATGATTTTAATAATGGTATGGTAGGTTTTACCGATTGGAATATTTTACTGGACGAAACCGGCGGCCCAAATCATGTGGGTAATTTTTGTTTTGCACCTGTGCATGGCAATACTAAAACCGGCGAGTTAATTTATACAAATTCGTATTATTATATCGGACACTTTTCAAAATTTATTCAGCCGGGGGCTAAAAGAATAAGCAGTGCCGCAAGCCGCAGCCAGTTACTGACTACCGCATTTAAAAACCCGGATGGCAAAGTAGTGGTAATTGTTTTAAATACATCGGCTAAGGCTGCCAATTATTTTTTATGGGTTAATGGCAAAGCGGCAGAAGCTACTGCACCTGCACATTCTATTGAAACTTTAGTGTATTAATTTTAGGAATGTGAAGAGGTGCAACGTTTTTGACGCAAATTATTTACCATGCAAATATTTTCAAACCCACATATTACCATAGCAACAATATCAGATAGTTTATCCATAAAAAATTTATTAAACATTGCCTATAGGGGAGAAGCTTCCAAACAGGGATGGACCACAGAAGCCCACCTGATTGCCGGAGATCAACGTACCGATGATGCAGGACTGGAAAATGTTATGCAGCAACCGGGCAGCGTATTTTTAAAATACAGTAACGAAGATCAGCAAATTAGCGGTTGTGTAAACCTGCAGAAACACCAACATAAAATTTACCTCGGCATGTTTAGTGTATCTCCGCAATTACAAGGCAGCGGTATTGGTAAAAAAATACTGCAGGCCTCCGAAGAATATGCAATCCGTGTTGAATGCACGGCTATTTATATGTCTGTAATATCCCTTCGCACAGAATTGATAAACTGGTATCAACGCCACGGATACAGTGATACGGGAGAAAGAAAACCTTTTATAGAAGATGCCGTAACAGGCAAACATCTGCAGCCTCTGGAATTTATGACACTGGAAAAACCATTACAGAAAATGTAAAAAAACTGTTTTTCAAAAAGTCATTTATTTGTTGAATAATATTGCCCGCCAAATTTTTTCCCAGCCACGCCAAAAAAGCAGGGCTGCAAAGTCAGATAAAAAACTGGAAGACTATTGAAAGAGGCGAAAATCAATTTCTTACCACCGACCTGGGATTAAAAATTAATGGCAGGATCGGGTATATTAACCGGCACAACCAAAAAAAACCATGGAATTATTTCCCGGTGCCAGTCTTCATTGGTTTAATAAATGCACCCAGTAGCAGAGCAGAAAATAACATTCAGTAAAAATTAAGTATCTTCTCCCATTAATTATCATCAGGCTCTTACAATATCACTGTACATTTTAATACTTTATTATGAAAATAATTTCTTCAAAAGTTCATGGCATCCTCGATTACGTTACGGTTATTTTTTTGGCACTGTCCCCCACTCTTTTTCAGATGGAGGGCAATCTTAAAAACTTTACTTACGGGCTGGCAGCAGTACACTTGCTGCTTACCATTCTTACCCGTTTTGAGTTTGGGATTATAAAACTGATACCCTTTAAAATACATGGGCTTATAGAGTTGATTGTAGCAGTAGCCCTGGCCGCAGTGGCTTTCTGGTTCTACAGCGATAATAATATTTTAGGATTTTATTTTTATATCTGGCTTTGCATAATCATCTTAGCCGTATTTCTGCTCACAGATTTCAGCAGCGGAACAGCAAGGGGAAATTAAATAAATAAACCGGGTCTGTATCAAATCCCGGTTTTTTTAAAATTGCGGTCTTAACCTTGTTACAATCATAAGTGCAGAAAGAGTAGAGATTAGTTTTATAACTCCGGTTGGATGCTGTATTAAAAACAAATTATTAGTAACTAAAAATTCTTGGATCAGTAGGTTTATACCAACGTACTATAAGCTGAATTACTTACTATTCTATAATTATTTTTGATGGTTGCAATAATTTATTGTCTGCAATTATTTCAACATAATAAATGCCTTTTGATAAACCATTTACATTGAGTAATAAACTGCTATTGTTATTTTTAAATGTTTGTTGTGATAACACCTGGCCAAGAGTATTCAAAATTCTTATGTTCAATAATTGATATTTTTTCCCTAATGACAATGTTACATCAGAGGCTTTTACAGGATTCGGAAATAACTGTACTTTAAAGTTTTCTGCATTAGCAAATTGGATGATTCTAATAAAGCTATAGCTAAACCTGCCATCAGTATCTATTTGTTTCAGGCGATAATAATTATTGCCGGCAACAGTATTTACATCTGTAAAATTATAGTTATGAATGAGGGATCCATTGGCAATATCCGCCAAAACAGTGCCTATTGTTTTAAATATTATTCCATCATCACTTCTTTCTACTTCAAAACGATCATTGTTTAGTTCATTGGTAGTTGTCCAGTTTAATTTTACAATCATGTTTATTTTGCTTGCTGTAAAATCTATCAAAGTTATTGGCAGCAAAGTGTTTACGGTAAATGATGCAGCAGCTGCAGCTGTTAGCGGGGTAGCGGGGGAAGAACCTGCAACAGTTGCTGTAGCAATATTTACAACAGGCCCCGAAGCAGCTAAAACCTTTAGCTTATATTTTATAGTGCAGGTTGGAGCGCCGGTGGTTAAATTTGTTGTTAAGATACTGCTGCCTGCTGTTTGATCGCTGCTGTTTGCTGCTTTTGCAGTAGCAAATGGAAAAGTGCTGCCAACCCCGTCTGATACGGCTATAGCATTCATTGTAGTAGTACCAGCCTGGTAGATAGTACCTGCGGGTAGAGCATCTGCAATTGTAAAACCACCGGCATTTACTGTTCCTGTATTTTTAATGGTGATGGTATATTGTATAATATCATTTGTAGAAATTATTACCGGAGGCCCCGATGCTTTTGTTACATCAAATATGGTTTTGGTTACCTGTAATGCCGGAGCAATATTTGGAAAAAAGCAACTGGCAAAATCTGGAGCAATATAGCCTGAGGCCGTGGTTAATTGTGTAACAGTATTAGTGGCCAAATTGTATGAAGCAACTGTTTGCGTTGCACCTGTAAGGGTTAATTGATTATTTGCAGGGTTAAAAGCTACTGCAGTAGGATCAAAACTAAGGGTACTTAAACTGGTTAGAAAAGTGAAAATAGCTGTATTTGTAATTTCGTTTGTTGCAATTCTGAATAATTGTTTCGATCCTGTTACCAAATACCCTATTCCATTTGCATCAAAACAAAGATCTGCGCCGCTGTTGAGGGCACCTGCAATGTTAACAAATGGCGAGCCCGGAGATAATGTAGCGGTGTATAATTTGAAAGTAGGTGTAGCGGGCGTGGTAAAATCTATACTAAAAAAACCAGTACCAGCCGGAGTAGGGCTTGTGCTTAAAAAATTTCCTGTCATATAATAACAAACATGCGATAGTGGTTTATAACCACTGCAAGGTACCTGATCTGTAATAGCGGTATTAAGTGCCACAGGAAAATTTACGATGGTAAGTGCAGAGGCAAAAGTAAACAAGGCTACTGTTTTGGGTGCTGTTGCATCAGTAACAAAATTTATATTTTGATTTAATGGGTCAATAGCTATGGGGCCTCCATTATTAATAGTATTGGGAGCAGTGAATAAGGCAGTATTTTCTAACGAAGAAATACCCCATGTATTGGTAGCAAAATCATAAGATCTTATACCTATAGAAGAACCTGCGCCATTATATCCGGCACCGTAAACTACATTACAGGTTTGTGCGGTAATATTAGTTTGGAAAAATATTAATACAAAAATAAATATTATAGTATTTAGGTTTTTCATGTGCAGTTTAGTGTCGAGATGAGAATATTGTTGTAGATAAATAATATTACCTTAAGTTAATATTACAAAGAAAATGAATCTATATTTATTTTTATGTGACTAATGTCACAAGTATTCACCCGATATAATCTGTATCACACAAAATATACTTAACCATTGGTTAAGCTTTAACAATTTAATAACAATTTGCCATGGCGATAGACACGAGCTAAGGAGCGTGGGTACTGTTTTGTTTATAGCAGTAAAATTTTACAACTCAAAATTCGCTGTATTCGTGTTTCATACTCATA
>JANLQE010000241.1:0-11605 GCA_031367625.1 Bacteroidota bacterium | reverse complement strand
CAAACAGCCACCACGAAGATTTTCTTTTCTGTTCTGCTTTTAATTCAAACCTATTGATACTGCATATTTTTAAATGATTCACGGCTTCTTGTACAGAGTCTGTAAAAAGACAAAGTTTTAAATCATCCGGAGAAATAGTCCCCTCCTGCTTCATGAGGCCTATGTGTTTTAAAATAGCTGCGTGAAAATCTTTATCAAAAATAATGATAGGAAACTGGCTGATCATTTTTGTTTGAATTAAAGTAAGCGCTTCAAAATATTCATCCAGCGTACCGAAGCCGCCGGGCATTACTACAAAAGCATAAGAGTATTTTATGAGCAGGGTTTTGCGGACAAAAAAGTATTTAATATTTACCCATTTATCTAAATAAGGATTTTGATGCTGCTCATGCGGCAATACAATATTGCAACCCACACTTCTGCCGCCAACATCTTTGGCACCACGGTTGGCGGCTTCCATTATACCGGGCCCGCCGCCCGTCATGATAGTAAAACCAAGTTTAGCAATTTCCCCAGCCAGGGCCTGTGTTTGTTTGTAATAGGGATGATCTTCTTTAAACCTTGCAGAGCCAAAGATGGTGACACATGGGCCTACAAAATGAAGTGCTCTGAATCCTTTTATAAATTCTAAAAGTACATTGAATGAAAATTTAAATTCTTTCCACCGGTTTTGCGGGCCTTCTAAAAACTTTATCTCTGATTTTGTCATGTATGTGTTTGTTTTCATTTCAATTTAGTTTAAAAATGTGAAGCGGCGGAGGATAAATACACGGATGATACTGATTAGGCTGATTACTACGGATTTTTTTCTTTTTGCAGATATTTAAAAATGCGAATGATAGATACACGCCTGCCTGGCTGGCCATTCAGACAGGGATAACACTGATTAAACTGGTTACTACGGATTACCAGATTTTTTAAAATACTTTTTGAAGCATAGCCCAATGATTTTATATTTGCAATCCGCAAGGGAATTACAAAAATGATACCGGGGGGGTTAGCTCTCCCGATAATTATCGGGATGGATAGACGTCCCGATAACATCGGGAAGTTCGTTAGTTCGACTAAAATAATTTGGGGGGTTAGCTCTACCGATAATCATCGGGATGGATAGAGCGTCCCGATAACATCGGGAAGTTCGTTGGTTCGACTAAAATAATTTGGGGGGTTAGCTCAGTTGGCTAGAGCGCTTGCATGGCATGCAAGAGGTCGTCGGTTCGACCCCGATACTCTCCACATAAAATAAAAAAGCTTCCATAACAGGAAACTTTTTTAAAATTTGCTAGTAAAATTAATCCCCCCAGATATTATCTTTTCCTTGCAGCCAGAGTTTTACCAAATCTGTTGTAATTGATTTTGGCCTTTCCAGCGGAAAGCTTAAAGCCCTGTCCCAGCAAAGGCTGGCGAGCACACCCAATGCTCTTGACACACCAAACAACACGGTATAAAATTCATATTCCTTCATGCCGTAATGCACCAGCAAAGCGCCACTATGTGCATCTACATTTGGCCAGGGGTTTTTAATTTTTGCAATAGAACTTAAAATAGGCGGTACGGCTTCATACACATTCCATACTGTTTGCACGAGCGGGTCATCGGGCATGTGTTTTTTTCCAAATTCCATCTGTGCTTCAAAGCGTGGGTCCGTTTTTCTGAGTACGGCATGGCCATAACCCGGTACTACTTTTCCTTCGCTGAGTGTTTTCTTTACATACTCTTCTATCTGTTCTTTGGTAGGGGCATCACTGCCGATCTGTTCCCGCAATTCAAATATCCATTTTATTACTTCCTGGTTTGCCAGGCCATGCAGCGGGCCTGCAAGTCCGTTCATCCCTGCAGCCAAACTTAAATACGGATCGCTTAATGCAGACCCTACAAGGTGCGTCGTGTGTGCGCTTACGTTACCTCCTTCATGATCTGCATGTATGGTCATGTACAAACGCATCAGTTCTTTAAAGCCTTCATCTGCATAGCCCATCATGTGTGCAAAATTACCGGCCCAGTCCAGCAGCCCATTGGGCTGAATATGATCGCCATTTTTATATTTACGGCGATAGATATATGCAGCTATCCTTGGCAGGCGGGCAATTAAATCCATTGCATCATCAAATGTTGAATCCCAGTAATCTTTTTTATTGATGCCTTTAGCATAAGCTTTGGCAAATTGGCTTTCTGTTTGCAAAGCCATGATGGCTATTACAAACTGCGTCATTGGGTGAGCGCTTACGGGCAGCGCTTCTATACTTGCAAATACATGATTGGGTACATGGCTGCGGCGCTGCCACACACTTGAAATATGATTAGCATCTTCTTCTGTGGGCAATTCACCCACGAGCATTAAATAAAATAACCCTTCGGGCAAAGGCTCTGAACCATTTGGGGCTTTGGGAAGTTTTTGCTGTAGCTCGGGAATTGAATACCCCCGAAAACGTATGCCATCCTGAGCATCGAGCAAAGAGGTTTCTGTTACCAGCCCGGTAATGCCACGCATACCCTGATACACCTGAGCAAGGGTAACTTCGCCTATTACTTTATCGCCATGTTCTTTAAGTAAATCCTTTATCTCCGCAGTTACCTTATCTGCTTTTTCTTTAAACCTTTCTTTTATAATACCCATAATTTAATATTGTTGTATGAGATAATATGAATTGAATTTCTTTGTAAGCTGCCTCCTTTTTATGATATTATAGTTGCAACACATCTTTTGCAAACAGGTAAATTTTTCCATAACCATCAGGGCTTAAAATTACGATGACTGCCCTTGCAAAACAAAAGTTTTAAAAGAAAGTTTGATGATGAAATGATGAATGGCGTATTATTTTGGCGCCCGTTTGTAAAGGTAAAAAGCCAATAGTCCAAAAATAATATTTGGTGTCCATGCGGCCAGCCATGGAGTAAAACTGCCCTTGGTAGCAAACACCAATGTAAAACGGCTGAATAAAATATAGAAAACGCTGATTACTACACCCACGGCAAGATGCGCACCGCTGCCACCTCTTACCCGCCTGGAGGCAAGGGCTACACCAATGATCGTTAAAATAAAAACCGATACCGGAATAGCATCTCTGTTATACCTTTCTACCTGCAATGCGCTGAGGTTCTCGGAGCCCCGCATTTTTTCGGATTTTATAAATTCATCCAGGTCGGGTGAGGTCATCTGATCTTTTAAATAATCGTCTTTACGCAAATCTCTTGGCTTAAAATTATAATTCATTAAAAGCGAACTGGACTTTTTCACCGTTTCATTTATATCATTCAGGGTTCTCTCTACCACATTGGTAAGCAGCCATTTTTTTGCTGCCGTATCCCAATTAAAATTAGCTGCCCGTAAATTATAAAGCAGTTTATTATTTTTAAATTTTTGTATAAACAAGCCATTGCCCGATTTTGTTATGGTATCATATCCTTTTATACCTGCATAAGAATTGGCATCTAACCTAAAATAAATATTTTGCTGGTAGGTGGAGTTGGTATTATTTATACCCGTGTTTATATCAACGTAAGTTTTATTAAAATCGCCCCATTTTCTATTTGCTTTAGGTACTACATACTGATATCCTAACCACAGCAATACTGCTAAAAAAGTGCCGCCTATTAAATACGGCAACATAAATCTTTTAAAACTAACACCGCTGCTCAATATGGCAATTATCTCTGACCGGCCGGCCATTTTAGAGGTAAAAAATATTACAGAAATAAAAATAAAGAGGGGAAAAAGCATGGCATCAATACGTGGTATAAAACCAAAGTAATAATCCCGGATAATTTGCCATGCAGTAAGTTGGGATCTTACAAAGTCATCTGTTTTTTCGCTGATGTCAACAACAACAACAATAGCCGTAAGTAATAACAGGCAAAAGAAAAAAGTAGTAAGGTATTTTACTAATATGTACTTATCAATTTTTTTCATTCAGGCCGGAAAGATACGAAGACGTTTAAGGTTTTGTGTTAAGGTTATATGTTTTTATATGGGCTATGAGGATTCATTATTACCCACTGCTTTTCCGGCAATCCATCCTGTTGTCCACGCATTTTGAAAATTAAAGCCGCCTGTTACACCATCTACATTTATTATTTCGCCGGCAAAAAATAAATCAGGGATTAATTTACTCTGCATAGTGTTGACATCAATTTCATTTAAATTTATTCCGCCTGCTGTAACAAATTCTTCTTTAAAAGTAGTTTTACCTTTTACTGCAAACTCCTGCGAACACAAAATTTTAACGAGTTTGTTTTGTTCTTTTGCAGGCAGATCTGCCCAGCGCATTTCTTCGTGTATGCTGCACTGTTGTAAAAAATATTCCCAAAGCCTTGCAGGCAAACCAAAAGGGTTTCTGTTGTATATTTTTTGTGCAGCAATATCAAACCTTGTGTGCTGAATTTTTCTCTTTAAAGTGTTTTCGTTAAAAGCCGGCAGCCAGTTTACCAAGCAGCTAAAAGCGTAATTTTTTTCGGCTAATTCCCTTGCTGCCCATGCAGAAAGTTTTAAAATAGCCGGGCCACTCATTCCCCAATGTGTAATGAGCAGTGAGCCGCTTTGCTGCAATTTTGTACAGGTAATTTTTATGGTAACATCGGGAACGGTAATTCCCATTAATGTGCTGATGTTGTTTTGGGGTATATTAAAAGTAAACAAAGAGGGTACTGGCGTTTGAATGGAATGCCCGATTTTAGTGAGCCATTGGTATTGTACAGATTTAGGGTAACCTCCACATGCAATGCAAACATAATCTGCGAACTCAGTTTTGTTATTGGCCAGAGTTATTTTAAATTTTTTACTTTCCTCATTTATTTTTTCTTCTATTGACAATTGACTCCCGATATCTATCGGGATGACTATTGATATTGTCTTCACTTCTGCATTCATCAGAATTTCAACTTTGTGTTTATTTGCTTCTCTTAAAAGGCAATCAATAATAGTTTGGGAGCTGTTGCTTTCGGGAAACATGCGCCCGTCTATTTCTGTTTTTAAATTAATGCCCCGTTCTTTAAACCATGCTATCGTATCAGTAGTAAAAAAATAATGAAAAGCTTTTTTTAAAAAAACATCACCCCGTGGATATTTTTTTATCATATCTGCAATACTGAAACAGGCATGAGTAACATTGCACCTGCCGCCGCCACTTACTTTTACCTTACTTAATAATTTTGAAGTTTTTTCTACCAATACAACCTGTAGATGAGGATACAATCTTGCTGCAGTAACTGCACAAAAAAAACCTGCTGCACCGCCGCCGATTACAACAAGTTTTTTATGTATCATAGTATTAATAATTAGTCAGGTGTCAATGGTTAATAGTCAGCTGTCAATAGTGAAATCATTATAGTTAATTATATAGCTTACAATTCTTAAAATATCCATTGCCCATTGCCATCTATCAACTAATTATAGCTCCAGGTTAAATTACTGTTTGCTTTTTCAGCCGCTTCAATTTCTATAAAAGAAGATAAAATATCAGGGTCGCCTTTTGTGATGCAGACATCATGTTCAAAATGCGCAGAAACTTTATTGTCTTTTGTAAGTACCGTCCAGCCATCGTTTAAATGAATCACTTCTTTTACGCCAAGATTTATCATTGGCTCAATGGCCAGCACCATGCCTTCTTTTAATTTTGCGCCTGTACCTCTTTTGCCATAGTTAGGCACCTGTGGATCTTCGTGTAATTTTTTACCAAGGCCATGGCCTACTAATTCTCTTACCACACCGTAGCCATGTTTTTTTTCTGTATGTTCCTGAATGGCGTTTGCAATATCGCCAATCCTGTTTCCTTGCCGGGCTTTTTGTATGCCTATGTATAAAGATTCTTTTGTTACAATTAATAACTGTTTTACCTCGGCAGCTATTTGGCCAATGCCATAAGTGTAGGCGCTATCTCCATGAAAACCATTTTTATAAATACCTATATCAAGTGAAATAATATCACCCTCTTTTAAAACAGTATTACCGGGAAAACCATGCACTACAGCCGCATTTAAAGAGATACAGGTGGCGTAGGGAAATCCATTGTAGTTTAAAAAAGTTGGTTTGCCTCCATTGTCCATTATAAATTCTTCTACAATATTATTTACCTGCAGTGTGGTGATTCCCGCTTTTAAAATCTTTGCAACTTCTGCATGTGCTTTACCTACCAACAGGCAACTGTGCCGCATTATTTCTATCTCTTCTTTTGATTTATACTGTATCATTTACCTGCAAATTAAAACAAACCCCAACGATTGTGTCGTCAGGGTTATTATAAAATATTTTTAAAATTATTTTTAGATGCCTGAAGCCACAGTTTGTCTTCCCTGTATTCTTCCGCCGGTCATTAAGCCATCATATTGCCGCATTAATAATTGCGTTTCTATTTGTTGTAAAGTGTCTAAAATTACACCCACCATAATTAATAATGATGTGCCGCCAAAAAAAGTAGAAAAGCTTTGAGACATGCCAAACACTACCTGAACAATACCTGGCAAAATACCTACCATGGCAAGCAGTATGGCTCCGGGCAAAGTAATTCTATCCATGATGGTACCGATATAATCTGCGGTTGGCTGGCCAGGTTTTACACCGGGTATAAACCCATTATTTCGTTTTAATTCATCGGCCATTTGCTTTGGGTTAAAGATAAGGGCTGTATAAAGAAATGTAAAAGCTATTACACAAATAGAATAAACCAACATGTAAACAGGATTGGTATGTTCAGTAAAATATCTTGCCCATCCATCTCCTTTAAACCCGGAAAATATAGTAGGCAAAAATAAAATTGCCTGCGCAAAAATAATTGGCATCACACCTGCAGCGTTTACTTTTAATGGCAAAAAATTACGGGCACCACCAAACTGCCTGTTACCAACAATTTGTTTTGCATAATTAACGGGAACTTTTCGGGTACCCTGTACCAACATTATCAGCCCCATAATAATTGCAATAAGAAAAACGACTTCTATCAATAATATTAATAAACCACCAGCGCCTCTTGTAGTACGTGCAGCCCACTCCTGGGTAAACGCCTGTGGAAGACGTGCAAGAATACCAATCATAATGATAAGAGAAGTACCGTTGCCCAAACCTTTGTCGGTAATTTTTTCGCCTAACCACATCACAAACAAAGTGCCTACGGTTAAGATCACTACAGTAGAAAGCCAGAAAAAACTGGCACCATAACCTTCAATCAATGCAGATGCATTAGCCGGGCTTCTTAAATAACCAATGTATGCTGCAGCCTGAAAGGCAGTAACAATAACAGTTATATAGCGTGTCCATTGATTAATTTTCTTTCTGCCGCTCTCTCCTTCTTTCTGAACTTTTGCCATTTGTGGAACCAGGATGGTTACCAATTGCATAAAAATAGAAGCAGAAATGTATGGCATAATACCCAGTGCGAAAATAGATGCCTTGGAAAAAGCACCACCTACAAAAGCATCCAGCAGGCCAAGCATACCATTATTACTGGTACTGGCATGCAAAGCACTTAATTTATTGGGATCTATACCAGGTAATACTATAAAAGAGCCAAGGCGGTAAATAAAAAGCAACACCAATGTGAATACTATTTTATTACGCAGTTCCTCAATGCTCCAGATATTTTTAAGTGTTGTAACAAACTTCTTCACAGAATTAAGTAGATTTAATGATTGCGCTAAAAAGAAAATGACGCATATTTTTTACGTCGCCAAATATCGGAAAATTATTTCACTATTTCTACAGAACCTCCGGCGGCTTCAATTGCAGCTTTTGCTTTATCGCTGACTGCATTTACTTTAAAGACAAATTTTCCTTTTAATTCGCCGTTGCCAAGAATTTTTACATTATCGTTCTGGCCTATTAAACCATTAACATATAAATTTTGAAGGCTGAATTCTGTTATATTATACTTCTCGGCATATTGTTCTATTTGCCCAAGGTTGATTACTTTGTATTCAACTCTGTTGATATTGGTAAACCCGCGTTTTGGAATACGGCGCTGAATAGGCATTTGGCCACCTTCATGGGCTTTTTTACTTTTGTAACCTGCACGGCTTTGGCCACCTTTATTACCTTTTGTAGAGGTACCGCCTTTACCACTTGCTTCACCACGTCCTATTCTCTTTTCTTTATGTGTTGCGCCTTTTGCCGGCTTAAGAGTATGTAAATTCATTTTGCTTTTATTTTAGACTTACGCCCCGAAAGCATCCGGAGCTCGCTTTTAAAAAATGTTGTTTATAAAAAAATTATCTCCCGTTTTAAAAGATAAACCCGTATTACGATAATTCTTCCACTTTTATAAGATGGTTCACCTTTGTAACCATACCTAATATTTGTGGAGTAGCTTCTACTTCTACAGAGGCATTCATTTTATTTAACCCTAAAGCTACCATTGTTCTTTTCTGGCGCTCCGATCTGTCTATTACACTTTTAACCTGTGTTACTTTTATCTTTTTCATACCTTAATTTGTTTAAGGTTTAAGGTTGAAGGTTTAAAGTTGAGCTGTAATAACTTTGAACTTTAAACTTTAAACTTTAAACTTTTTATCCGTTAAAAACTTTCTTTAAAGAGATGCCACGTGCTTTTGCCACTGCAATAGGTTCACGCAAAGTTGCCAGTGCTTTTACTGTAGCTTTTACAACGTTGTGTGGATTGGCAGAACCCAGATTTTTTGCCAGTACATCGGTAATGCCTGCGCTTTCCAACACCGCACGCATGCTGCCTCCGGCAATTACACCTGTGCCATGAGCCGCTGGTTTTATCAACACTTTTGCAGCACCTTCTTTGCTCAATTGCTCATGAGGAATAGTACCATGCATAATGGGAACTTTTATTAAATTCTTTTTTGCGTCTTCAATTCCCTTTGTAATAGCTTCCTGTACTTCTTTTGCTTTACCTAAACCATGGCCTACAACACCAGCCTGGTTACCTACCACCACAAGAGCAGAAAAACTGAATGCACGGCCACCCTTTGTTGTTTTTACCACACGGTTAATGGCTACAACCTTTTCTTTTAATTCAAGGTCGCCAGCTTTCATTTTATTTGAAATAATGTTTGACATGTACGTTCTTATTATAAAAATTTACAATTAAAAATCTAAACCACCTTCTCTTGCGCCTTCTGCCACTGCCTTTACACGGCCATGATAGATATAACCACTACGGTCAAAAATCACTTTCTTAATACCCAACTCACCTGCTTTTTTTGCAATAGCTTCACCTACCATTTTACTTTTATCAATCTTAGGTGCTTTTTGTGCAGTGATATCTTTTTGCTTTGATGATGCTGCAGCAATAGTAGTTCCACTGTTATCATCTATCAGTTGAGCATAAATTTCGCTGTTACTCCGGAAAACAGTAAGCCTTGGTGCCGCTGCTGTTCCGCTGATTTTTTTGCGGATGCGATACCTTATTTTCTGCCTTGCACTTGATTTATTATTCATCTTATTTTATTTTATATTCTCCGATACTGCCGGAAAATGTTTACCCTAAACTCCTGATGGAGATTAAGAAAAATATTTATTTTAGCCTTTTCTTTTTACAGAGATAGGGCTTTTACTTACCAGCCGACTTACCTGCTTTTCTTCTTAATACTTCTCCGGCAAATTTCACACCTTTACCCTTGTATGGTTCTGGTTTACGTAAGCTCCGTATTTTAGCACACACCTGGCCAAGCAATTGCTTATCGATGCTTTCCAATGTAATCATTGGATTTTTACCTTTTTCCTGGGCTGTTGTTATTTTTAATTCTTTAGGAATTTCTAAAAGAATATTGTGAGAATATCCTAAAGAAAGATCTAAAATATTTCCCTGGTTAGCTGCTTTATAGCCCACACCCACTAACTCTAATTGTTTGGTATATCCTTCTGTAACACCTTTAACCATATTATTGATTAAAGAACGGTACAGCCCATGCATAGCACGGTGGCGAATCTGATCTGTAGGGCGAATAAATTCTACGTTACTGTCTTTTACTTCTACCTTAATATCCCTGTCAATCAATTGTGTCAATTGGCCTTTTGGCCCTTTTACGGTAACCAGGTTATCCTTATTTACGTTTATTGAAACGCCTGTGGGAATATCAACCGGTTTTTTTCCTATTCTGCTCATAGTCGGTTTTTTTTAATTTTATTTACAATTTCAATCCGTGTTCAGCCACGACTAAGAGGCTTAATTATCAGATCAGTATTTTTTACCTTCCCCTTCGGGGTTAGTGGCCTAATAAATATTACAAAGTACTTCTCCACCTACATTCTGTGCTTTGGCTTCTTTGTCTGTCATTACACCTTTTGAGGTAGAAACAATGGCAACACCCAAGCCGTTTTTTACACGTTTAAAGTCTTCTGGTTTTGCATAAGTACGCAAACCCGGCCGGCTTATTCTTTCCAGGCTTTGTATAACCGGTAATTTTGTAGAAGGATCATACTTCAAGGCAATTTTAATTAAGCCCTGCTTGTTGTCATCTTCAAATTTGTATTTTAAAATGTAGCCTTTATCGTACAATATTTCGGTAATGCGCTTTTTTAAATTACTGGCAGGTATTTCTACAATACGGTGATTTGCCATTTGAGCGTTACGAATTCTTGTTAAATAATCTGCTATTGGATCAGTAACCATTGTTATTTTAGTTAATTGATTAAATAAATTTTTTCAATGCGATATCCCTTTATGGTTGGTCGCTTTTAGTTGGCCGTTGTTCGTTAGATGTTTTTTCTGTCAACGGTCAACGATTTTCGGTCAACGATATTACCAGCTTGCTTTAGTTACACCCGGTATTTTACCAGATACAGCCATGTCTCTAAACATGATACGGCTTACCCCAAAGTGACGCATGTAACCTCTTGGACGGCCAGTAAGCTGGCAGCGGTTTTTAAGGCGTACCGGAGAGGCATTTTTTGGAAGTAAATCCAATCCTGCATAATCTCCTGCGGCTTTAAGTGCAGCTCTTTTTTCAGCAAACTTGGCAACGATTTTTACTCTTTTTCTTTGCCTGGCTTCAATTGATTTTTTTGCCATAATTTTTATTTAGTATTAAGTACCTGGTACTTAGATTTTAGACAATTTCTTCCAGCGTATTCAGTACTTAATATTCAATACTCAATACTTATTTATTTCTTTACATTCTTAAACGGCATACCCAATTCTTTTAATAACTCAAAAGCTTCTTCATTGGTTTTTGCTGTTGTTACAAAAGTGATATCCAGGCCGGTAATTTTATTTACCTTATCAATATCAATTTCCGGAAAAATAATTTGTTCAGTTACACCTAATGTATAGTTGCCACGGCCATCAAATGCTTTATCATTAATACCTTTAAAGTCACGAACACGTGGTAAAGAAACAGATACCAGCCTATCTAAGAATTCGTACATTTTTACACCACGTAAAGTAACTCTTGCACCAATGGGCATATTTTTACGCAATTTAAAATTCGATATATCTTTTTTAGACATAGTAGCTACAGCATTCTGGCCAGTGATGTTTGACAGCTCATCAATTGCTACGTCTATCAATTTTTTATCTGTAACTGCCCCGTTCACTCCACGATTTAAACAAATCTTGGAAAGCTTTGGTGCCTGCATTACGGTTTTATAACTGAATTTTTTCATCAAAGCAGGTACAACTTCTTTTTTGTACTTATCTGCTAACCTTGG
>JANLQE010000162.1:0-2003 GCA_031367625.1 Bacteroidota bacterium | reverse complement strand
ATGGATTCAGTGTTTAAAGAAGAATGAAGAAGGCGCAATAAAACTGCCTGCAGCAATTGTGCTGGGCGATGAAGCAAAAAACCTGCCCGACGGTCAGGCGGGTATTTCTGAATCACCACTGAATATTTTTTCCCACAAGGGATCCTTTGGAGAAGACAATAACACTACAAAAACATTTCGTGAAATAAAATATGAAGAAGCGAATGAAGTAGGATACCTGTATTTTGATTTCTACAATGGCGCCATGAGTACCGAACAATGCAACCGGTTACGGGAAGTTTTTATTGCAGCGAAACAACGCAACACAAAAGTAATTGCATTGATGGGAGGAGAAGATATCTGGAGCAACGGCATTCATCTTAACCTTATTGAAGCATCTGAAAACCCTGCACAAACATCCTGGGAAAATATTAATGCCATGGATGATTTAATACATGAAATCATTTGCACCGATACACATTATATCATCAGTGCCTTGCAGGGAAATGCAGGCGCAGGTGGCGTTGCATTAGCATTGGCTGCCGATAAAGTGATTGCACAAAAAGGAATCATTTTTAATCCACATACCCGTAACATGGGATTATTTGGTTCGGAATACTGGACTTATTTATTACCCAAAAGAATTGGTACACAAAGAGCAAATTTTTTTACAGAACAATGCCTTCCCTGGGGAACAGACATTGCATTGGAAGTAAAACTCATTGATGATTGTTTGGAAAATACAGGAGAATCATTTCGTGCAAAAGTAAAAACCATAGCCGAAGAAGTGGCGCAACTTTCTTACTTCCCGAAATTATTAACTGCAAAAAAATTCAAACGCAACAGGGATGAAAGCTATAAACCTTTACAACAATACCGTGAGGAAGAATTAGAAAAAATGCGTAAAAATTTTTTTGAAGATGATTGTGGTTACGATTACAAGAGGTATTGTTTTGTGCATAAAATAAATTCCGAAGAAAAAGTAAACGACTTTGCTGATAAAGACCTTTTTAGTGAACGAAGAAAAATATGGCGGAGAAGGAAGGCGGAGAAACTTTTTTATGAAGTGTAGTAATTTGAATAATTATTGACCAACTAAACAAATAAAAATGCAATTACAATGTCCCATGCCCAAACTTGATTTTGACATCATAACATTAGGGCATGGCAGCGGTGGTACATTAACGAGCCAGTTGTTAAATGCAGGTGTGTTTAAATTACTGCAAAATGATTTGCTAAATAAAAAACATGACGGTGCAATATTTAATTTAACTGGCAAAGTTGCCATGAGTACAGATAGTTATGTAGTGTCGCCCATTTTTTTTGAAGGTGGTAATATCGGTGATTTAGCAATCAACGGCACCGTAAATGATTTAGCTATGTGTGGTGCTGCTGCAAAATATTTATCACTCGGTTTTGTTTTAGAAGAAGGGTTGAAGATGACAGAATTTTGGGAAATATTAGTGAGCATAAAAACAGCCTGCGAAATTGCAGGTGTGCAAATTGTGACAGGCGATACTAAAGTTGTTGAACGGGGTAAAGGCGATAAAATTTTCATCAACACAACAGGCATTGGCGAAGTGCATGAAAAAGCAAACATTGACATTGACAATATTAAAGCAGGTGATAAAATTATTTTAAGCGGTCTGTTGGCAAGGCATGGCATCACTATTATGAGCCATCGCCAGGGCTTGCAATTTGAAACAACCATCAGCAGCGATACAAGGCCACTGAATAAAATTGTTTTAGAATTATTAGATGCCTTTGGCGAACATATCCATTTAATGAGAGACCCAACAAGAGGCGGACTGGCAACGGTTTTAAATGAAATTGCACAGGATGCAAAACTCGGTATTGATATTTCGCAAAAAAATATCCCTGTTGAAGAAGAAGTGTATGGTGCCTGCGAAATGCTGGGCCTCGACCCATTGTACGTTGCCAACGAAGGCTTATTTGTTGCAGTAGTGGATGCCTCAATTGCAGATGCATTTCTTCTGCAATTAAAAAATTGGGAACATGGAGAA
>JANLQE010000114.1:0-1686 GCA_031367625.1 Bacteroidota bacterium | reverse complement strand
GTATAGAAAATCGTTTCGTAGCTTTTTAAATAAGACCGAAAAAAATCCACCAACAGGAATTGATAAACTTACACCTATTATAGAAAAAGAAGTTTGGGAAGAAGTGGATTGTCTTAGTTGTGCCAATTGCTGCAAAAAAATGACACCCACTTTTACACCCAAAGATCTTAAAAGAATTGCTGCACATTTTAACCAAACACCAGAAGCTTTTAAAAAGCAGTGGTTAAAAAAAGACAGTAACAAAGACCTGGTTAATAAAACACAGCCCTGCCAGTTTTTAAATCTGGCAGATAATAAATGTTCCATCTATGCCATACGCCCCGAAGATTGTGCAGGGTTTCCGCATTTATCTAAAAAGAAATGGAGCGAATATGCGCATGTGCATAAACAAAATATAGATTACTGCCCGGCCACTTTTAAAATGGTGGAAAAAATGATGGCGAGGATAGGAGGGGGTTAAGCGTTACGGGTTAAAGAAGTTACGGGTTACGGGTTAAAAAAATTAAGGGTTACAGGTTAAAAAAGTTAAGGGTTGCGGGTTAAAAAAGTTAAGGGTTACAGGTTTTATAAACCCGCCACTCCCTAACCCGTAACCCGAAACTCACTCATACACATCTTCAATTAAAAAATATTCAGGCGCTTTGTTTTTTAAGATTGTAATTGCCAATACATCAAACTGAATCCTTTGCCATTGCGGGTACAGAAATAAAAATTGTTCCGATGCATTGATAAGATAACGTATTTTTTTACGGTCAATTTTTTCTTCCGGATAACCATATTTATCAGAACTCAGGGTTTTTACTTCAATAAAATGGAGCATATTATTTTTAGTTGCTATAATATCTACTTCCCAATGGCCGTGGCGCCAATTGCTGTGTAATATTTCATATCCTTTTTGTGTAAAATAAATGGCTGCTAAATTTTCGCCAAACTTGCCGGTATCATTGTGTGCAGCCATTTAATAAAGATAATATTTTCAATAATTTTTATTGCAGGTATAATTCTTCAATTCAATTACGAATAGAAAATTTAATTGCTTATTTTTGCAGATAAATATTTAACATGCACAAACAACAGGGTTCTTCTATAATAATTGCGGTATTATTGATCGTTATTGCGGCTGTATCAAGGGTAGTTTTATATCCACATAATTTTAGCCCGGTAATAGGCATGGCCATTTTTGCCGGTGCTGTTATTAAAGATAAAAGATTGGCTTTCATATTGCCCATTGCTGCAATGTTTTTGTCGGATATTATGTTTGAAGTATTTAATATCGCACCCGGCTTTTGGGGCTGGGGGCAACTGGCAGGTTATGGTATTCTTGCATTGATTACTGTATTTGCCTTTACCATGAAAAAAATAAATGTGCTGAATGTCCTTTGCTATTCCATCGCTTCTTCTCTTATCTTTTTTCTGCTAAGCAACGGCAGTGTGTGGCTTTTTGATAAAACTACTTATGCACAAAATTTCTCCGGTTTAATGGATTGCCTCGCTGCCGGAATCCCTTTTCTTAAAAACGGGATGATAGCAGACCTTAGTTTCAGTGCAGCATTATTCGGTACATATTTTTTAATGCAGAAATATGCGTTGAGCCAAAAAATAAAGGCTTAATTATTTTTTAAAAGTTTACGGTTTTTCATTTGCGGCTTCGTATTCTTTATCGGCTGGTAAATTTTTTCCATCGGC
>JANLQE010000086.1:0-12253 GCA_031367625.1 Bacteroidota bacterium | reverse complement strand
TCCATCATAAGCTCATCTGCTTCCACTTCTATAATCATGTCTGTTTTTTCCCCGGCATTTTTCCAGGTTTCAAATCCGCCTTTCAGATAGCCATGCATTTTATCAAATCCAACTCTTGATAAACGTATAACTGTTTCTTCTTCTTTACCGGCAGGACAAACCAATAAAATAGTTTTATCAAATGGCAATATACTGCCAGCCCATTCTGCAAATCTTCCTTCTAATCCTATAAATATTGCACCGGGCATAAAGCCTTCCGAAAATTGAGATGCAGGCCGGGTATCAAGTAAAATAACATCTTCGCTTAACTGCTTTTTAAATTCATCAACATTTAAAGCTTTAGTTCCTCTTTTGATTACTTCATTTATACCATCATATCCCTGCTGGTTTATTTTGGCATTAATGGCAAAATATTTTGGGGCAGCATTTAATCCATTAGTTACCGCACTTATAAAATCTGCTTTACTTTGAGGCTGCAATGCATAATTCGTTTGCTTTTCATCTGCAATAGTACTGAAGGAACTGGCGCCTAAACTTTTACCACAACTGCTTCCCTGGCCGTGTGCAGGATATACAATAACATGATCTTCCAGCGGCAGTATTTTATTTTGAATAGTATTATACATTATGCCTGCAAGTTCTTCACTGCTCATATTGCCGCTGCTTAAATCGGGGCGGCCCACATCTCCCACAAATAAAGTGTCCCCTGTAAATACGGCATTTGATTTTTCATTTTCATCCTTCAATAAATAACAGGTACTCTCTAAAGTATGGCCGGGTGTATGTAATACGGTAAGTGAAACTTTTCCGAGATTAAAAATCTCTCCATCTGCAGCACTATGTATTTTAAAATTGGCAACAGCTCCGGGCCCGTAAATAATTGGAGCCCCGGTTTCTTTGCTTAAATCTATATGACCACTAACAAAATCGGCATGAAAATGTGTTTCAAAAATATATTTTATAACTGCATTTCTTTCTTTTGCCAGTTGCAGATAATGATCAATATCTCTTAGCGGATCTATAATTGCGGCTTCGCCTTCACTCTCTATATAATAAGCTGCTTCGCTAAGGCATTTTGTATAAAGCTGTTGTATATACATTGTTATAGATATTAAATACTGAACAAAGTTAAAAATAAAAAAAGCGGATGAGTTACAGCCGCTTTTTAATTAAAATCTTTTTGCTTTTAAGCAACGAGGTCTTCCACAACGTCCGTAATTTCATCTATTCGTTTGTTATTAACGGTATAATAAATAAACTTTCCGTCACGTTGTGTTACTACAATACCAGCCCTTCTTAAAATGGCCAGATGCTGCGAAGCCACAGATTGTTCTAAACGCATACGCACATAGATTTCTGTAACAGTAATTTTTTTCTCCGTTTCTATCAGCGATAAAATTTGTTGACGCAATTTGTGGTTTAAGGCTCTTAAAACCAACGCCGCTTTTTTTAAGTTGTGATAGTTAATTTTCAGAACTTCAGTTGTTCCGGGAGCTGAGGCAATTGCCTGTGTATTAGATTGTGTTGCAACCATCATAGGAATAGTAAATTTTAAAACTGTGAACAATGTATTAATCTGCAAATATACGAACGAAATAATATTTATTTTTCTAAGTATTGTTAAAAACCACTAAATGAAGGATAAATAAAATATTATTAATTACCATTATAAAATTCTTTTACATATAACGGCTGACTATTAATAAGTTCTGTAAAATTTTTTTCCTTAAAATTTATATGAGACAGCTTTGCCATCGCTACAGAAAAATTTATCTCTTCCAAAAAGATGCAGTTGTTATGATTGGTAATTGCTTTCCATTTTTTCATTCCGCTTCCAAAAAAAATTATCTTATGTGTGCTTAATTCTTTTATAAACGATTTATCCGTTAATACAATTGCACACACAGGCAAAATGGCTTTAATATCACTGTTATATAAGGCGGTATATACTTCCATTCGCCTGGCATCTATCATAGGGCAATAATAATGACCGGCATTTTTATTTATTGATGCAGCAGCAAAAGCCATTGCGGTAAGGGTGCCAATGGTTATAAAAGGTATATTCAATGCATACGATAATCCTTTGGCAGCGGCCATCCCTACCCTTAACCCGGTATAAGAACCAGGGCCTTCTGTAACAGCTACAGCATCTATCTGATCTGGATTTACAGCAGCCTGCTGCAATATATTTTTTATTGCTGTATGTAAAAAAGAAGCATGTTCTTTTTGAACAGCATTATCAATAAATGATAATATTGCACCATCCCTGGCAATACTTACCGAAGCCGTTTCTGTAGAAGTATCAATATTTAAAATAAGGCCCATCTTATAAATTTATAATTTTTACCAGGGCAGGCGCAGCTTTATAGCGTGTATCCTTTACTGATAGTTTCTGAAGCAGTGCGTAAATATTTTTTACGCCGATGATATTTGCCCATTCAAACGGCCCATGCGGATAATTGGTGCCCAGCTTCATAGCAATATCAATTGCTTTTTCAGAGCTTACATTTTCTCCGGCAGCATAATATGCTTCATTAATTATCATACTTATAATTCTTGCACTTATAAAACCAGGTATATCCGGAACCTGTACAAATTTTTTTCCTGATTGATTTAAAATATTTATGGCTGCTTCAGTTAATATTCCGCATACCTCCCAAAATTCTTTTGCCAGAAAGCCCGCCCATCCATTAATGCGGATTAAATTATCTGCTGCATTTATTTCCTGCAAAGTATTTACTACACTATTTATAAAGACAGGTTTATCTGGCAAAGCTGTATTTAAAAGTTGTACGTTTTCCTGTAAAATAAAATAAGCCGCTGCATCTTTTTCCTTAAATAAACCGGTTAAATCAGTTGCCCTCAGCCAGGTTATATCTTTATTACATTGCATCAATTCATTACAGGATGCACCATTACCTAACACTGCAATTTTCATCAATAATTATTTTTGCAAAAATACGTGGTTGATAAAAGATATATTTGTGTTTAAAAAAAATAAATTAAATATGTCAAAGCAAACTATTAAAACCGATAAAGCCCCGGCTCCTATCGGGCCATATAACCAGGCTGTAAAAACGGGTAATATGTTGTTTATATCGGGCCAGGTGGCTATAAATCCTGCTACATCAGCGTTAATGGTGGCGGATATTAATGAAGAAACCAACCAGGTGATGAAAAATCTTTCTGCCATATTACAGGAAGCCGGGATGCAATTTTCTAATGTGGTAAAAACAACTATTTTTTTAAGCGATATGCAACTTTTTGCTGAAGTAAATGAAGTTTATGGAAAATATTTTGATACTGATTTTCCGGCAAGGGAAACGGTAGCAGTAAAGGGATTGCCTAAAAATGTGAATGTAGAAATAAGCATGATTGCCGCATTATAACCAATGATAATTATTACAGCCAAGGTACACGAATATTTAATAAATACCCTGCAGCAGAGAGGGTATGAGGTATTGTATGACCCCCTGATTACTTACGACGGATTATCAGCTAAAATAGCAAATGCCACAGGCATTGTTGTAACTACACGGTTAAAAATAGATAAAGCAATTATTGATAAAGCATCAAAATTAAAATGGATCGGCAGGCTTGGCAGCGGGCTTGAGTTAATTGATATTGATTATGCAAACCAACAGAATATAATTTGTGTAAGTACGCCTGAGGGCAACAGTAATGCAGTGGCAGAACATGCTTTGGGTATGCTGTTATGCCTGATGAATAATATAAACAAAGGTTTTAACGAAGTAAAAAAAGGTATTTGGCTGCGTAATGAAAACAGGGGAACAGAACTTAGCGGTAAAACGGTAGGGATTGTTGGTTACGGAAATACGGGCAATGCATTTGCAAAATTGCTAGCTTCATTTGATGTTACCATTTTGGCCTATGATAAATATAAAACCGGTTTTGGGGGTAAGTTAGTAAGGGAAGCAAACTTAGAGCAGTTGTGCAAATATGCTGATGTAATAAGTTTTCATGTGCCGCTAACCGATGAAACAAAATATATGGCCAATGAAAAATTTTTTAATGCAGTGCTGCAAAAGCCCTGCATAATTAATACCAGCCGTGGCCCTGTAGTACAGACCGCATCATTAATTAATGCTTTGGAGCACCAGCTTATTGCAGGGGCAGCATTGGATGTGTTGGAAAATGAACACTTAGATTCACTTACCGCGGCACAAGCTGCTGAGTTTAATAATCTTATTTGCCGGCAGAATGTTCTTATTACTCCGCATATTGCAGGTTATTCTCATGAGGCATTTTACAAAATGAGTAAGATACTGCTTGAAAAGCTGGGAATTTAATATTTCTTAGGGTTTAGTTTACTTTTTTCAGTAAAAAAAATTAGTATATTTGCATACATGCAACGCTTCAGTAAAAACTGGAGCGTTGTATTTTTTTTATTAGTTTAAACGAATTTTATGGCAGAAATAAATTATGTAACACAGGAAACATTTGAAAAAATGCAGGCAGAACTGCATCGCCTAAAATCCATTGACAGGCCTGCGGCAAGTGCGGCCATTGCAGAGGCAAGAGAAAAAGGAGACTTAAAAGAAAATGCAGAATATGATGCGGCCAAAGAGGCGCAGGGCCTGCTGGAAGCAAAAATTAATTACCTGGAAGGTGCAATGGCAAATGCACGTATCATAGATGAATCTACCATTGATACCAGCCGGGTAAGCATTCTTACAAAAGTTACTGTTACCAATCTTGCCTCAAAAAAAGCAGTTACTTACCAGATAGTATCAGAAAGCGAAGCCGACCTTAAAGCAGGAAAAATATCTGTAACTTCTCCCATAGGAAGAGGGTTGTTAGGTAAAATAGCAGGTGATATTGCAGAAGTAACAGTACCTGCCGGACTGCTTAAGTTTAAGATAGAAAAAATTTCTGTGTGATAAAAAAGAGCAGTTTATTTATACGCCCGTACTATTAAAAGTATGGGCTTTTTGTTGCTTACATTTGTAAAAAAAAGATGACCATTTTTTCCAGAATAATTACAGGAGAAATACCTTGCTACAAAATTAAAGAAGATGAAAATTTTTTAGCTTTTTTAGATGTTTTTCCATTACAAAAAGGGCATGTATTGGTAGTGCCAAAAATTGAGGTAGATAAAATATTTGATTTGCCTGAGTACTATCTTTCTGCAATGCTGGTATTTGCAAAGCCAATTGCAAAATCTATTGAAAAATCTTTTACCTGCAACCGTTGTGGTATAAGCGTATTAGGTATAGAAGTACCACATGCACACATGCATTTAATACCCATCAATACTGCCAATGATTTAAATTTTACCAAAAAAAAAATTACTGTTTTGGAAACTGAAATGAAAGAAATACAACAAAAAATTATTAACAACTTATAAATGCATCAGGTATTAAGCCTGAACCCTACCCCATGAATGGTTTCCAGATTTACGGAGGGATCGGCTTTAAAATGCTTTCTCAGTTTGGTAATAAATACATCCATACTACGGCCTAAAAAGTAATCATCTTTTCCCCATACATTTAAAAGCACTTCTTCTCTTTTTAAAATCTTGTTATTATTCTGCGCCAAAAATTTAAGCAGGTCTGCTTCTTTTTGCGTAAGGTTTATAGATTGTTCTCCATCATAAATTTTTAATTCGTTATGAACGAATTTTAGCTTGCCTATTTGATAATCTTCTTTTATATCTGCGTCTAATTTTTTTGTTCTTCTTAAAAAAACTTCAATACGCATAATAAGTTCTTTCATGCTGAAGGGCTTGGTAATATAATCATCGGCACCGGCAGCAAAACCTTTTAGTTTATCATCTTCCAGGCTTTTGGCAGTTATGAAAATAATAGGAATAACATCACTCTGCTGCCTTATTTTTTTTGCTACTGCAAATCCGTCCCGTACCGGCATATTTACATCCAGCAGGCATAAGTCAAATTTTTTCTTCTGAAATTCCTGCCAGGCCGCTTCTCCGTCTGCACAGGTAAATACCTCATAACCTGCATCTGTTAAACTGTCTTTAATTACAAAACTTAATGCGGTATCATCTTCGGCAAGTAAAATTTTTGCTTTCATAATTTTTTATGAGCGGGGAATTTTAATAATAAATAAACAGCCTTTGCCATATTCGCTTTGCACTTCTATAGTGCCATGATGTGCATCAATAATTTTTTTTACAAAATTTAAGCCCAGGCCAAAACCGGTTGCATTATGCAGGTCGCCTGTGGTAACCCTGTAGAATTTTTTAAAAATTTTCTTCTGGTGTTTTTTTTCAATACCAATACCGTTGTCTTTTATAATGGCACAAAAATCGTTTCCTTCTATGAAAGTTGTTATTTCTATAAATGGTTTTACCGAATATTTAACGGCATTTTCTATCAGGTTTATAAAAGTAAGCAACAGGTACGATTTATCAGCATTAATCATACTGTTGTGGCTCTTATTAAAAATTTGCACACTGCCGGCTTTAGTTTCTATTAAAGGGGTAAGGTCGTTTACTGCCTGCTGAATCAATTCTGCTGCATCAAAAATTTCTTTTTGCAGCGAAAGGGTATTCTCCTCGGTAAATGCTATCTGCAGCAACCGTTGGGTTTGCTGTTGTAAATGCATTGTTTGCTCCTGTATAATACCAGCGTAATTTTTTAATTTTTCCGGTTTGTTTTTTATGGCTGGGTCTTTTAAAACATCTGCTGCTATTTTAATTACCGATAGCGGGGTTTTAAATTCGTGCGTAAAATTATTTACAAAATCTTTTTGTGTTTCGTTCAAAAATTTTTGACGGTATAAATAAAATATGCTGAAACTAAATGCAATAAGAACTATTATAAGCAAGCCGCCGGACACCAGCCAAAAAATCATTTGCTTTATTACGTACTCGGTTCTGTGGGGGAAAAATAAGAGGATATAAGAAAAATCTTTTCTAAAATAAGGGATCTTATCATACTTACCTGATTTAAAATTAGCATCCGGCATATCAATATAAGTAGATGCTATAAATCCATTTACTCCTTTTTTGTGGATAGCAACTTTGCAATCTGTAAAAACATCAAAATCTGCAAATTCTTTACTCAGGCTGGTGCTTATCGTTTCAATATTATACACCTGGTTTATTTTGGCTAAGTAAATATCACGATGTGGGTTTTCTATATATTTTTCAAAACTAAAGGTACTGTCGCCTGAAATATTCAGATCTTCATACATGGCCCTTATACTTTTAGAAACATTTATATTAAACTGTTTTTGTTCAAAAAAATAAATTTTCTGTATCCAGAACAATTGCACAGCAATAATAATACCTACTACAAATGTACTTAGCACAATCAGAAACCGCAATGTTTTAGACCTTATCAGCATACCCGTGTTAATTTTTTAAAATTTACTTTATACGTGCCGGGTTTTTATTTACAAAATCTTTCCAGTCCTTTGCTTTAGTGCCAGAAGATTTCAATAAAACATTATCCTGAAAATGATGGCATACGGCTACTGCCAATGCATCAGATGCATCAAAGGGTGTTGAGGCATCTGTAAAATTCAGCAACTGCTGCAGCATTTTCATTACCTGTTCTTTATTGGCATTTCCGTTACCGGTTATTGATTGCTTAATTTTTTTTGGCGAATATTCGCTTACTATCAGGCCTGCCTGCATAGCGGCAGCAATAGCTACACCCTGCGCCCTGCCAAGCTTTAGCATACTTTGCACGTTCTTTCCAAAAAATGGCGCTTCTATGGCAAAGCAGGTTGGCTTAAAGGTTATAATAATTTCCATTACTTTGCTGTGAATTTTTTGCAACCGTTCATAAGCATCATCTTTGGAAGATAATTTTAAAACACCCATCTCTACCAGTGCCATATTTTTGCCGGTAATACTTATGAGGCCAAAACCCATTATAACCGTACCGGGGTCAATACCTAAAATGATTTTTGATGTTTTTTGCAAAGTGCAGCCTATTTTTACTTTTAAAATATTTATTTGAACAAAAATATTAAAATATTCCTCAACTACTTTTTAGGCCCGCTTTTGTTTATCGTTCTTTCCTGGAGTTTATACAAACAAATCATTCACCGGCCAGACCTGCCGCAGCGTTGGATGCAGATAAAGTTAAGCTGGAAGAACGGGTATTTTTGGATAGTATTTTTTTTAATGTTTGTAAACTGGGGGCTTGAAGCCCGAAAATGGCAATTGCTGGTAGCGCCATTGGAAAAATTTTCATTTTTTAAAGCCTTTAAAAGTGTACTATCCGGCTGCAGCGTTACTATGCTTACACCAAACCGCATAGGCGAATACGGCGGAAGAATTGTGTATGTAAAGGAAGAGCATCGTATTAGCGCAATACCACTTACAATTCTTGGCAGTATAAGCCAGTTATCCGTTACCGTTATAATGGGTACAATAGGCCTTATTGTGTTCAGATACTTAGAAGCAGATGCAGCCCTGTTTAAAATATTACCCGCCTTTGCAGCCAATATTTTACTTTACATCAGCGTTATAAGCAGCGTTGTACTTATATTAATTTATCTGCGTGTACGCTTAATTATACAGCTTATCAACAGCATAAGTTTTTTTAAAAAAATAAATAAATATTTACAGTTGCTCAATAGTTTTAACCGTAAACAATTGTTAAGAATTTTGTTTTTATCTTTTTTACGGTATATGGTATTTATTTTGCAATACCTGCTGCTTTTAAAAGTAATGCAGGTAGAGATTTCAAACTTTGTATGTTTTTGGTTGTTGTCAGTTTTTTATCTTGTAATGGCCATGGCCCCTACAATAGGATTTACAGAGTTGCCGGTAAGGGCAGCAGCCAGTGTAGAGCTGCTACAGTTATACAGCAGCAATATAATAGGCATACAGGCAGCATCACTTGGCATTTGGCTTATAAACCTGGCACTACCGGCAATTGCAGGAAGTTTATTAATTTTCGGAATTAAAATCATGAAAGAAAAATGATTGTACCCATTAAACCCTTTTTACCTTTTATTGCAGCTTTGTGTATAAGCTTTACCCCTGTAGCACCCGCTCAAACTTCTCCGGATTTTTGCGGAATAACGAATACTGCTTTTAAGGCGGGGGAAAGAGTAGTTATGAAAATATTTTACAACACATTGGGTGCTTACATTGGCGCCGGCGAAGCAAGCTTTACTACCACATTAGAAAGATTTAACGGCAAGCCCGTGTATCATTGCGTGGGCGATGGCAAGTCGTATTCTTTTTTCGATAATTTTTTTAAAGTAAGAGACCGCTATGAAAGTTTTATAGATACCGCTTCATTGCTGCCTTATAAATTTATACGAAATGTAGATGAAGGCGGACATAAAATATATAACAATGTAAGCTTTAATCAAACTGCTCATACTGCCGTAAGCACCAATGGCGTTTTTAAAATTTCAGAATGTATGCAGGATGTGGTAAGCGCTGTTTACTATGCCCGCAATATTAATTTTGATAAATATAAAGTGAACGATAAAATCCCTTTTGATATGTTTTTAGATGATGAGATTTATCATCTTTACATCCGCTACCTGGGCAAAGAAAAAATAAAAACCCGTTATGGAAAATTTACTGCTATTAAGTTTAAGCCCCTGCTTATAAAAGGAACCATTTTTGAAGGGGGAGAAAAAATGAATGCCTGGGTAAGCGATGATCCTAATCATTTACTGCTAAGGGTAGAGAGCCCTATTTCTGTAGGTAAAATTGTAATAGATATGATGGGCTATACAAATCTGCGCTATCCGCTTACTTCGCTTATGGGCTTACGTTAGGCCTCACCCCCAGCTCCTCTCCAAAGGAAAAGGGAGCAGCCCTTTTTTTACCAGTGAGTATTTTATTTTGAAGATTGAATGGGATCTTGTGCAATTTGCTAATATTCCAACGGTTAAAGTTCACTCAGTTTAAAACTATCTTTCATTCTTATGCCTTTATCCGTCATCTGCAGGCTGCAGCATTCTATCAAAGGGTCATGCTCAAAAAATAAAATATAATCATTTTGCTGTGCTTCTGTAAGAAACGATTTTTTTTCATTGAGTGTAGTAAGCGGAAACATATCATAAGCCATTACATAAGGCAATGGAATATGCCCAACAGAAGGCAACAGGTCGGCCATATAAATTACTGATTTGTCTTTATAATTTACCTGTGGCAGCATCATAGCATCAGTATGGCCAAATGCCTGCCGTATCATAATACCATCCGGAAAATCTGCTCCGGAAGTTTCAATAAATTTTAATTGCCCGCTTTCCTGTATTGGTAAAATATTTTCTTTTAAAAAACTTGCCTTCTCCCTATCGTTCGGCTCTGTTGCCCATTTCCAGTGACGTTCATTGCTCCAGTAGGAGGCATGCTTAAAGGCAGTAACTAATTTGTCTCCTTCTTTTACAATGCTACCGCCGCAATGGTCAAAGTGCAAATGCGTAAGCAAAACATCTGTAATATCATCTTTTGTAAAACCTTGTGCCTTTAATGATTTTTCCAATGTATCATCTCCATGCAAATAATAATGGCCAAAAAATTTTGCATCCTGTTTATCGCCCATGCCGTTGTCTATTAAAATAAGGCGGTTTCCATCTTCAATTAATAAACAGCGCAATGCCCAGGAGCACATATTATTTTCATCTGCGGGGTTTATCTTATTCCAGATGCTTTTTGGCACTACGCCAAACATTGCGCCGCCATCTAATTTAAAATAGCCGGTATTTATAGTATGTAAATTCATAAAATAAAATTAAACATTTTGTTGTTGTACTTTTTGTTTTACAGCAGTTAAAAGCAGCCAAACAAAACCAAGTGCAAAAAATACTACTAAAGATAAAATAGATTGGCGTATGCTGCTAACGCCTTCAATAAAACCAAAAGTAAACAGCCCTATTACAATGGCAAATTTTTCTGTTACATCATAAAAGCTAAAGAACGAGGCAGTATCTTTTGTTGGTGGCATAAACTTAGAATATGTAGAGCGGCTGAGCGATTGGATGCCGCCCATCACCAGGCCAACCAAGGAAGCTAAAATATAAAAATGAATTTCTGTTGAAATAAAATAACCCGTTATACAAACGCCTATCCAAAGCAATACGGTAAATATCAGCACTTTTATATTACCAAATTTTGCAGAAAGTTTAGACATACCAATTGCCCCGGCAATGGCAACGAGTTGTATAATAACCGCTGTAATAATTAATTTTTGGTCGGGTAGTTTTAATTCTTTTATACCAAAATCAATTGCCACCAGCATAACGGTTTGCACACCCATACTGTAAAAAAAGAAAGCTGTTAAAAATCTTTTTAAAACCGGCATGTGCTTCAACTGGTTCCATACAATTTTAAGCTCTTTAAAACCATTGGTAAGCACATTGTGTTTTTCTTTCCGTTCGCTTTTGGGAGATATGGGTAATGATGAAAAAGTTATCTGGGCAAAGCCTACCCACCAGATACCCACTAATAAAAAAGTTATTTTTAAAGGCAGCGGATTATCCGGCATTAAAATAACCAGGGCAAAACCTATCATCTGCATCAGTACGCTGCCAATATATCCGTAGGTATAGCCCTTGGCGCTGATCCTGTCCTGGTCTGCATCAGAAGCAATTTCCGGCAAATAAGAATTATAAAAAACCTGGCTGCCGTAAAAGCCAATTCCGGCAAACATAAAACACATCAATCCAAGTGTAACATGATTTTTATCAAAGAAAAACATCAGCGAACAACTGGCTGCGCCCAGGTAACAAAAGAACCGCATAAAATTTTTCTTGTTGCCTTTATAATCCGCCATCGAAGAAAGAATAGGCGACAGCAGGGCTATCACCAAAAAACCAAATGCCAGTACATAATCTTTCAATTCTGTGTTTACAAAACGACGGCCCAAAAAGCTAATGCCATCCGGAAAATTTTTAAGACCTGTAATGGCAGCATAGTATGCCGGAAAAAAAGTAGTGGTAATAACCAGGTTATAAACAGAATTTGCCCAATCGTACATGGCCCATCCGTTTACAACTTTTTTAGAAGCAGTCTGCATGGTAAATAATATGAGAACTGAAAATACTACAAATCAGATTAACAATAAATCAAATTACATGAATTAAAAAAAATTACACGAATTCACTTTATACCTTTTAAACCTTAAACCTTTTAAACCTCTTAAACCTTTCTAACCCTTTATATGCCCGGTGTAAATCAGTGCAAATAATATAAGCCCTAATACTATCCTGTTAATGCCCCTGATTCTGAAGCCGTGCTTTTTTAAATATCATATAATGTATTTTTTGGCCAGCATAGCTACCACAAATG
>JANLQE010000071.1:0-4503 GCA_031367625.1 Bacteroidota bacterium | reverse complement strand
TTATAGCCAAGCTATTAAATAAATTACACAATTCAAAGTGGTAAAGGCTTACAGGTGTATAAAACAATTATGTTCAACCCGCAATTAAATAGAGCCGATATTTCGGGGTAGCAGATTTATTTTCGTGTGGATAAATTTATTATGGAGTGTAAACAGCAATGATGAACTGGCAGATTTACACATGAAGGCCAAAAAATATTATTCCTTTATTTTTTAAAGCGTCATTAACTTAACGCAATCTGCCAGCCTTTGTTCCCATGCAGAAATAGGAAGCTTATAGTCTGCCCGAATTTTTTGCGTATCTAACGCAGAAAAATGTGGGCGTTTTGCAGGTGTTGGGTACGAAGCTGTATCAATTGCATTCACAATACATTTACTGTTGATAAGTTTTTTTATTTCACAGGCAAAATCAAACCAACTGATGATGCCATTATTACAATAGTGATATATACCTTTTGCCGGATGCCTGCTACTGATAATTTTCATTACTGCTTTAGCCAGGTCGGCTGCATAAGTGGGGCATCCAAACTGGTCATTAACTACCCCTATACTTTCTTTTTCACACATCAGGCGCAGCATTGTTTTTACAAAGTTTTTTCCATGGCTGCTATACACCCATGATGTACGTATAATGATGGTATTTTCATTTTGTTTTATAGCTTCCTGCTCTCCGGCTAATTTTGTTTCTCCGTAAAAATTTACCGGGTTAGTTGCATCAGTTTCTTTATAGGCAGCCTTTGCGGTGCCATCAAAAACATAATCAGTAGAAAAATGAAAAAAAGCAGCGTTGTATTTTTTACAAACAGCAGCAAGATGGCCAACTGCGGTAACATTAATTTCTATAGCAGTTTCTTTTTCTGTTTCTGCCTTATCTACAGCCGTATAAGCTGCACAGTTTATGCAATAATCAATTTCATTTATTTCAAAATATTTTTCTACTGATGCTGTGTCCTTAATAGATAATTCATCTTTAGAAACAAATAAAAATTTGTAATCCGTAAATGCAGTTTCCAATTGCCTGAACTCCATACCCAACTGCCCATTGGCACCGGTAACTAAAATATTTTTTTTATTACTCAAGATTTATAAAATTAAAAAGAGAGAAATTCAAAATTATTTTTACAATCAGCAAAAGAAGGATGCTGCATATCTTTTTCAGAAATAATTTGTTTATCTGCCGGTATCTGCCAGTCTATATTTAATTTAGCATCGTTAAAAGAAATGCCAGCTTCTGCATCTTTGTTATAAAAAATATCGCATTTATAAAATACTTCGCTTGATGGGGTAAGCACAGAATACCCGTGTGCAAAGCCCTGCGGCACCAGCAACTGCAATTTATTTTCTGCAGATAATTCAATGCTGTAGGCCTTTCCAAAAGAAGGTGAGTTTTTTCTGATATCAACCACCACATCTAAAATAGCGCCGCTTAACACACGGATAAATTTTGTTTGTGCAAAAGGCGCTAATTGGTAGTGCAGTCCCCGGATTACACCGTAAGTTGAGCTGGCCTGGTTATCCTGTACAAATTTTATATCAATCCCTTCTGCGCTGCAGATTTTTTCATTATAACTTTCAAAAAAATAGCCACGGCTGTCTTCAAACACTTTAGGTTCAAAAATTAATAATCCCGGAAAATCAGTTTTAGTAAAAGGCATAATTTAGATGATAGGTGATAGATGATAGTCCATAGTCTGAATACAGCTACTTATTTCAACTATACAAATGTTTAAAAAATTCAATTGTTTCTGTAAGCCCGTCTTCAAAATTTTTTGTTGGCTGATAACTTAATAAGTTTTTTGCCAGGGAAATATCTGCAAGTGAATTTCTGATATCGCCTGCTCTTGGTTCACGGTAAGTAGCGGCCCAATCACTTTTTAAATTTTCTGCACAGGCATTGTACAAATAATTTACAGAAAAATTTTCGCCAACGGCCACATTATATACTTTATTTAAAGCTTCTGCATTTTCGGCAAGCATGCCTTTTACATTTATCTGCACCGCATTATCTACAAAAGTAAAGTCCCTGGTTTGTTCCCCATCTCCATTAATATAAACAGGTGTTTTTTTTATTATCCCTTTCACAAACAATGGAATAACGGCAGCATAAGGCCCATCGGGATCCTGCCGTGAACCAAAAATATTGAAGTAACGGAATCCTATTGTTTTTAATCCATACACATCAGCAAAAACCTGTGCATATAATTCATTTGTTTTTTTGGTAGCAGCGTAAGGAGATAAACAATTTCCGAGCCGGCTTTCTGTTTTTGGCAGTGTAGGTTCATCGCCATACACAGAAGAAGAAGAAGCATATACAAACTGCCTGATATTATTGTCCACAGCGGCTTTCAGCATATTCACAAAACCACCCACATTTACTTCATTAAAATAAACAGGATCTTTTATGCTGCGTGGCACCGAGCCTAACGCAGCCTGGTGGCTAACATAATCTATACCTGCACAGGCCTGCTGACAGGTAGCTAAATCCCTGATATCGCCTTTAATAAATTCAAACTGTGGAAACGCTTTTAGTATGGCGAGATTAGTGTCAAAACCATTCACCATATTATCCAGCACACGAACTTTTGCGGCGCCATTTTTTAATAAATATTCTGCAATATGACTGCCGATAAACCCGGCACCACCGGTTACTAAAAAACTATTGCCGGATATATCTTTTGTAGGTAGTGTCATTTTAATAGTAAATGTTGAATATCGAAATCTTTATAATATGCCCTTATATTCCTTACAAAAATTCCCTTAACAAGTGGAAGGGTTTAAAGGCTCCAGTAATTTCTGCTCAGGATTTTTTTTCTGTAAATCCCTTTTAAATCCGCAATTAACGCCGCTGGTTTTGTAACAGATGCAAAATATGCATCATCCAGGTTTTTATATTCGTTGTGTGGCACTGTTACAATTACTGCATCATAATCTTTGCCGATGGTATCTACAAGGCCAAACCCGTATTCATGCTGCAGTTCATCGCTATCAGCATAAGGATCTGAAACGGATACATTCAATGAAAATGATTTTAATTCATTTACTACATCGGCAACTTTACTGTTGCGGATATCACTCACATTTTCTTTAAACGTTGCACCCATTACCAGCACTTTTGCATCTTTTACATTACCGTTTTGCTGGATAATATATTGCAATATTTTTTTTGCTACATAACCTGCCATACCATCATTAATAACTCTTCCTGCAAGAATTACCTGGCTATCGTAACCCAGTTTTTTTGATTTGTGCGTAAGATAATAAGGATCTACGCCAATGCAATGACCGCCCACAAGCCCCGGCTGAAACTTTAAGAAATTCCATTTTGTACCTGCAGCTTCCAATACTTCAAAAGTGTTTATGTTCATTCGGTCAAAGATGATAGAGAGTTCGTTCATCAAAGCAATATTCAGGTCACGCTGTGTGTTCTCAATAATTTTTGCAGCTTCAGCAACTTTTATAGAAGAGGCTTTATGCACGCCCGCCTTTACTACCAACTCATACACTTTTGCAATAGTATCCAGGCTTTCATTGCAACAGCCGCTTACCACTTTTACAATGGTGCTGATGGTATGTTCTTTATCCCCGGGGTTTATTCTTTCAGGAGAATAGCCAATCTTATAATCATCTACCATTTTAAGGCCCGATAATTTTTCAATAACCGGCACACAATCTTCTTCTGTACAACCGGGATAAACGGTGCTTTCAAAAACTACATAATCCGATTTCTTTATCACCTTACCTATGGTTTCACTTGCTCTTTGTATAGGAATTAAATCAGGCACATTGTACTCATCCACGGGAGTAGGTACGGCTACAATAAAAAAGCTGGCTGTTTTTAAAACTTCCAGGTCATTTGTAAATATTATATCACAACCATCAAATGCGCCTGATTCAAGCTCCTGGCTTGGGTCAATTTTATTACGCATCATTTCCACCCGTTCTGCATTAATATCGAACCCAATTACTTTAATTTTTTTTGCAAACTCCAGAGCAATAGGCAGGCCTACATAACCCAAACCGATAACCGCTAATGTCTTTTTTTTATCTAACAATTCCTGGTACATAAAATTTAATCCCCTAACTATTTAAGGGCCTTTTTTTTAATTAATTAAAATTTCTGTTTCAACTTTTAGTCTAACAATCCAGACTACCCTTTCATCAAATTACTATCCACATCTTTTTTATAAAAAGTTTCTACAATTTAAACTTAATATCAATATTTTACAGCTCCCATTTTATAATTGCCCATCGACCATTGCCTTTTGCTTATTGCTTATTCACTTATTTAAAATCTTTCGGCAATTTATTCAACTCTTCCTTTGGCAGGCTTTTAAAATAATCATAAGTAATTTTTAATCCTTCTGCCCTACCTGTTGTTGGTTGCCAATCTAATAATTCTTTTGCTTTGGTAATATCGGGTTGCCGTTGTTTAGGATCATCTAATGGTAAAGGTTTATACACAATTTTTTGTTTGGTGCCGGTAAGTTTCATTATTTCTTCAGC
>JANLQE010000068.1:0-10117 GCA_031367625.1 Bacteroidota bacterium | reverse complement strand
AAAATTATGCGCTTTGCACCAGCCTGTTTTTTACAAAAAACATTATAATGCCTGCAAGCATCATACTGCCGCCGCCAAGCAACATAATATAAATAGTTTCTCCTTTTAAAAAATGGCTGTTTATAAAGCCCAATAAAAATGCTGCTGTTATTTGCGGTATTACTACAGAAAAATTAAACACGGAAAAATAATTGGTCATCTTTTCTTCTGGTGCTATACTGCTGATAATGCTGTAAGGCACAGTGGAGATACTGCTCCAACCAATGCCAATAAATGCAAAGGAAAGAAACAGGCCATATTTGTTCTTTATAAAATAAATCAGCAGCAACCCAATACCACCCACCAGCAATGCAAATGCGTGCAGCCTTTCTTTGGTAATGCTTTTTAATAATGCCGGAATAGTAAAAGTCAGCAGCGCCGCAAGCGTACTGTAAAAAGCAAAGCAAATGCCCACCCAGGTTGTGCCGCTTTCAAACAAACGGCTTTCTGCATTGGTGGTATTAAAAATATACCGGGTAATTACCGGCGTGGCATAAATCCATAAAGCAAAAAGCCCAAGCCAGGTAAAAAACTGTACAATAAACAGGGGCATTAAATGTTTTACAATTTTTATCATCAGTGTAAATGTACTTAGCTTTGAGAAGCCAAATAAAAAAGAGGTAAAAAACCAAAAAATGCCGGCAAAAATATTATTGTTAATATTATCAGGCTGTTTCCGTTTCAACGCTGATGCACAAATAAATAAACAGCTATGTAAGCCAAATGAAGAAATAATTTTTTCTTTTCAGCTCAGTAATAAAAAATGGGTTTCGGTTTGTAAAGAAAAAAGAGAAAAATATATTGTTTATAGATTTGGAAATCAAAATAAAATAGAATTACAATATCCGGCTAATCCAGATTCAGCATCATGGCAGCTATTTACTTTTAAAGGATATAGCAGAGGCGGAGGAACGCAAAATGCAGCGATGAATATTGCCTTTCTCAATTTTAGTAATAATGATAGTGATTATGAAGTTTTTGAAATCTGGAATTCTGAAGATGACAAGGAGAAATGCGGGGTAACAATAAGTACAGGAACAAGTAACAAAACAGTAACTCTACAGGGTATTTTAGAAAGCAGAAAAGGATATTTATTATCATTAAAGGATAGTGATAATATTAAATTAGAAAGTGAAAATTAAATGCCCATAAAAAAAATAACTATACAGGATTTTTTACAACTTGCAAAGCAGTACCCGGTATTTGATGTACGCAGCCCCGGAGAATATATTCATGCACATATTCCAGGTGCATCAAGCCTTCCTTTATTTACAGATGAAGAAAGAAAAATTGTTGGCACCGCATACAAGCAACAGGGAAAACAACAGGCTATAAAATTGGGCCTTGATTATTTTGGGGTAAAAATGAAAGCGGTAGTGGAGGAGGTAGAAGGGATAATTAACAGTTGGCGGTTGGCAGCCGGTAATCAGCAGTTTACTAAAAGCCAATTGCCAACTGCCAACTCCGTTGTGCTTCATTGCTGGCGTGGGGGTATGCGCAGCGCAGGTGTAGGGTGGCTGCTTGATTTGTATGGATACCAGGTATATACTTTGGAGGGGGGGTATAAAGCCTATCGCAACTGGGTATTGCAACAAATTGAAAAAGATTACGATTGCAAAATATTAGGTGGCTATACAGGCAGCGGCAAAACCGGTTTGCTAAAAGAACTTAAAAAAAACAATCAACAGGTATTAGATTTAGAAGGCCTTGCCAACCACAAAGGATCTGCATTTGGCGCCCTGGGGCAGCCGCCACAGCCCTCACAGGAAATGTTTGAAAATATTTTGGCGATAGAATTAAATAAATTAGCCGGTTTAAATTTTTATATTGAAGATGAGAGCCAGCGCATTGGCAAATTAAACATTCCAAACCCGTTTTGGAAAACGATGAGGGCAAAGCCCGTTTATTTTATAGATATTCCTTTTGAGCAACGGCTGGATTATATTACAGCAGAATATGGTGGCCACGAAAAAGAAAAATTAGTAAATGCCATCATCCGCATACAGAAAAGGCTGGGCCCGTTAGAAACTAAAACAGCTATCGGTTTTTTAATAGAAAATAACTATAAAGAATGTTTTAAGATATTACTTCTTTATTATGATAAGCATTATTTAAAAGGTCTTTATAACAGAGAAGATATTGCGGGGCTATTAAATAAAATTGAATGTTCCGGCGTTGATATATTATCCAATACCAAAAAAATACTTACATGCGCTACTGTAAATGTTTAATTCTTTTGATTTGTTTTTATCCTGCAAAACTATTTGCGCAGCCCGTCTCTTTGGCAAAAACAGATATTACCGGTTTGTGGAAAGGAACTTTATATAATGATTCCACCAAACAATTTTACCGCTACGAAATTGCCATCAGCCAGGAAAAAGGAAAACTTACAGGCTTTTCCCACACCTGGTTTATTTTGGATGACAAACAATACTATGGCGTAAAAAAAGTAAAAATTAAAAAATCAGATAATAAAATAATTATTGAAGATGCCGTTTTAATAGCAAACAATTATCCTGTTGACCCGGCAAGGCGGGTGTACCAGTTAAATATATTGGAACTAAATATTGCTGACAGCATCATGACACTTACCGGCCCATTTACTACTAACCGCACAAAACAATACGCACCACTTACCGGCACAATAAATCTTCAGCGTAAAAATGATTACTGGCAATCTGCACTGGTGCCGCATTTGGAAGAACTTGGGCTGGTAAAACAATTATCATTTGTAAAAGATGATATCATTCTCAGCAGAAACAATCAATCTATAAAACCAACAGAAATTTCTGTTGCAAAAAACAAGAACTATACCATTACAAAGCCTTCTGTTAAGGTAACAGATAATTTACCTATACAAAAAACGGCAATCGAAGAAAATAAAACGGCCACAGCTAAAATTGAAAATGTAATACAGGACAATAAACTTGTTACAGCAAAAAATAATCAGTCAATACCAAAAATAATAACGAAAGACAATAAACCCATAATAGCCAAACCTGAAAATATTTCACCAGAAAATAAATCAGTTGCAGCAAAAAATAGTTTGCCAAAGCAAAAAAAGCCAATAACAGAAAACAAACCTGAAATAACAAAAGCAGAAAATACATTACCGGAAAATAAAACAGTTACAACAAAAGATAATCAGCCCATACAAAAACCTGTAGAAAAAAAATCAACCATTGTAACAGAAACAATTATTGCAAAAGAGAAGGATAAAGAAAAGCCCGTAGAAACTGTTGTAAAAAAGCTGCCTGAAATACCGGCAATAAACCCATCAATAACAATTACAAAAAATAACGAACCTGCTGCCGAACTAAAAGCCAGAAAAACACTGCTGCAACAAACTGTTTATTTTAAATCGGATAGCCTGCAGCTTTCGTTATATGATAACGGTGAAGTGGATGGTGATACGGTAAGTGTATTAATGAACGGAACTGTAATTATGCCAATGGTAGGATTAAGTACTAACGCAGTACGTAAAACAATATTTATAAATGAAAATACAGATAGTGTTCAATTGGTAATGTATGCCGAAAATTTGGGCAGCATACCGCCAAACACAGGCCTGTTGGTGGTTAGAGACGGAAAAGATATTTATGAGATAAGGTTTAGCGGCGATTTTCAAAAAAATGCAGCAATAATTTTCAGGAGAAAAAAGAAATAAAATAAAGATATGTCAGCAGAAAATAATATCACAGAACAGATAAAACTTACAAAATATTCTCATGGGGCAGGCTGTGGCTGTAAAATTTCGCCAAAACTTCTGGATGAAATTTTGAAAAGTAATTTTACTTCACCGGATAATAAAAATTTATTGGTAGGCAATCACAGCAAGGATGATGCTGCGGTATATGACCTCAATAATGGCACGGCTCTTATAAGCACTACAGATTTTTTTATGCCTATTGTAGATGATCCTTACGAGTTTGGCAGAATAGCTTCGGCCAATGCCATTAGTGATGTGTATGCCATGGGCGGCAAACCAATTGTGGCAATAGCAATTTTAGGCTGGCCTGTAAATATTTTATCTGCAGAAGTGGCCAACAAAGTAATTGAAGGCAGCCGGAGTATTTGTACAGAAGCCGGTATATCCCTTGCTGGTGGACACAGTATTGATAGCCCCGAGCCTATTTTTGGCCTGTCTGTAAATGGCCTGGTAGAGGTGAAAAATTTAAAACAAAACAATACCGCAAAAGCCGGTAACATTTTATTTTTGACTAAACCTTTAGGCGTAGGAATATTAACTACTGCAGAAAAAAAAGGGATATTATCAGCACAACATTACGGCCTTGCTGCAAAACAAATGATGCAGTTAAATAAAATTGGCGAAGCAATCGGTCATTTAAGTGCAGTAACTGCAATGACTGATGTTACAGGTTTTGGCTTGTTGGGTCATTTAACTGAAATGGCCGAAGGCAGCGGCTTAAGCGCTGAAATTTATTTTGATAAAATACCCATCATCACAACGATGCTGAGGGATTATATTAATAAAAATGCCGTGCCCGGCGGCACCGGAAGAAACTGGGATAGTTATGGCCATAAGATTTTGGAAATATCAGATTATCAAAAAGCAATTCTGGCAGATCCGCAAACAAGCGGCGGTTTATTATTTGCAGCAGATGCTGTAGCAGAAGAGGAAGTGCAAAAATTATTATCAGCAAATGGATTGCAAAATTTTATAGTACCGATAGGAAGGCTGGTGGAAAAAAAAGAAAAAGTAATTGAGGTAATCAATTAATAATTGCTGAAATTATTTTACCAGCGCATCAATTTTTTTTGCCAGCTTATGGTCTTTATCTGTAACCGTATCGCCTGCGTCATGCGTGCTTAACCATATCTCTACGGTATTATAAACATTAGTCCATAAAGGATGGTGATTCATCTTCTCTGCTGCAAGAGCCACCCTCGTCATAAATGCAAAGGCTTCAGAAAAATCTGCAAATTCAAATTTCTGGTGTAATTTATTATTGGCTTCTGTCCACATCGTTTATTTTTTTTATAAAAGGTTATAAAATAAGATGCTGTTTGTTTTTTATCTTTTCATTTGTCATTTCATTTACAAGCTGCACAAAGGGCAATACTTTTAACGATTGCTGCAATGCCTGCAAATCCTCATTTTCCATCTCTTCGCCTTTTGCAAGCCATAAAAAATCGAGATGTTTAAATTCCGGCAAAAGAAACTCGCCATCATCCTGGTTATTGTACAGATAGTGAACCATACAGCACCCGGTAACCCTGTATTCATAAACAGAAAAAAAATAGTTCCGGTCTTTTTTTTGTAACTGTATTTCCAGGCTGTTATTTATTCTGAATTTATAGCCCAGGCTTTGATTGATATGCCAACTGAAAACATAATCTTTTACAGGAGCTACAATGCCCAACAGCCGTGTGGTATCAAAAAAATCATCTACCAGTGTTTGATTATCTATTTTTAATTTCATACCATTTTTATTATCAAAAAAAATAAAAAGCGGAAAGAGAATTCAGGCGCATCCTTATTTTGGCATAAAAAATTCTCTGTTCTCCGGCACCCTTTTATTTAGTAAAGTTAAAACAACCGGCGTGGCCTGCAATATTTTTATATCGGATTGTGTAAGCATGTTTCTTAAATTCGTAAGCCATGTAATGCCCTTAACGTTACTTTTGCAGGTACAAAAAACCGGCACTTTAAAAAAATAGTTGAGCAAGAAAATAAATATAGCGTTAGTAGGCAATCCCAATAGCGGCAAATCTTCCCTTTTTAATGTGCTTACCGGCCTTAATCAAAAGGTGGGTAATTTTCCCGGCGTAACGGTTGATAAAAAAACCGGCAACGCAACTATTTCAGAAAACTGCAAAGCTACCATTATTGATTTGCCGGGAACTTACAGCCTGTACCCAAAGCGTGCCGATGAGTGGGTTTCGTACAAAGTACTTTTGCAACAGGATGAAACTGTAAAGCCAGATATGATTGTGTTGGTGGCAGATGCCAGCAGTCTGAAGAGAAACCTGCTTTTTTGCTCACAGATTATAGATTTAAAAATACCGCTGGTAATTGCTTTTACCATGATGGATCTGGCAAACCAGAAAGGAACTCAGATTGATATACCGGGATTGGAGAGAGAACTGGGGGTGCCTATTGTGGCCATTAATCCAAGAAAAAATAAAGGCATCGCCGCTTTAAAAAAGGCAATAGAAATTACTGCAGAAAATTTACATCAGTTGCCAGTCCGGGATTTTATAGATACCTCAATGCTGGCAGAAGAAGCAGTAAAAGAAGTGAAAAATCTGTTTCCGCACATAAGCAATTATACCGCTATTCATTATTTAATAAACCACGAGCATTTTTTATTAAACAATGAGCTGCAGCAAGCGGTAGAGCAGGTAGAGATTGACAATAAATTTAATCCTACCAAAACCCAGGCAGAAGAAATTGTACAGCGCTTTGGCCGCATAAAACATGTGATGCAGCAAACGGTGGTAGAAACTGACCCCTTGCAAAAAACTTTGTTTACCGAAAAGTTAGATGATATTTTACTGCACCGCACCTGGGGCTACCTTATTTTAATTGCGGTATTATTTATCCTTTTTCAAAGTATATTTTTTGTAGCACAATTTCCGATGGATGCCATTGAATGGAGCTTTGGCCAATTGGCCGGCTGGCTCACTTCTGTAATGCCTCACGGCTGGTTCAGCGATTTATTTATAAACGGAATTGTAGCGGGGCTTAGCGGAATCATGCTTTTTGTGCCGCAGATTATGATTTTATTTGGGCTCATTACTTTGCTGGAAGATACCGGCTATATGGCACGCATCAGTTTTTTAACGGATAAACTTATGCGTAAAGTGGGGCTTAACGGCAAAAGCGTAATGCCCATGATCAGCGGCTTTGCCTGTGCTGTGCCCGCCATCATGAGCGCCCGTAATATTGAGAATAAAAAAGAGCGGCTGCTAACGATCATGATTACCCCGCTGATGAGTTGCAGCGCCCGGTTACCGGTTTATACTATTTTAATTGCATTGGTTATTCCATCTAAATTATACTTTGGTTTTTTAAGTTTGCAGGGCCTGGTAATGATGGCTCTTTATTTACTGGGTACCGTATTGGCATTAATAGTAGCATGGGTAATGAAGTGGTTTATTAAAAGTACGGAGCGTAGTTTTTTTATATTGGAACTACCCGTTTATCGTGGGCCCCGCTGGAAAAATGTGGTGGTAACTATGATTGAAAAAGCAAAAATATTTGTGTTTCAGGCAGGCAAGGTTATTATGGTGATCAGTTTATTATTATGGGGATTAAGTACGTACGGGCCTCAAAAAAAGATGCAGGGGGTAAGCTTAAAATATGATGCTATGCTGCAGGCAAACCCGGCACAGGCAAAAGAAATAGAAAAGCAAAGGAGAACAGCTTTATTGCAAAATTCTTTTGCCGGCACATTGGGTAAAGCCATAGAACCCGCCATCAGGCCGCTTGGCTACGATTGGAAAATTGGCATCGCTTTAATTACATCCTTTGCTGCAAGGGAGGTTTTTGTAGGCACAATGGCTACGCTGTATAGTGTGGGAGATGATGATGACAGTAACAGCAGCACACTCAGGCAAAAAATGCGTGCCGCAGTAAGGGAAGATGGCAGCAAAGTTTATACTCTTGCCACCGGATTATCTTTACTTATTTTTTATGTAATTGCCATGCAGTGCATGAGTACGCTGGCTATTGTAAAAAGAGAAACCCGTAGCTGGAAATGGCCCATCATCCAGTTTAGTTATATGACGGTGCTGGCTTATCTGATGAGCCTGCTGGTGTATCAGTTATTTAAATAAGAACCGGCTCTTTAAAGCCGGCCACTTTTTTCTAAATTACCAATCCACCGCATAACTGATATTATTTTTTACCTGCGGATAAATTTTTCTATAAAGCTCTCCAAGGATATCTTCTTTTCCTGGAGAATCATACCTGCTGTTGTTATTAATAATACTCCAGTCATTTGCGTTTAAAGCCCTGCTGTCTCCGGTGTAAGAACCAGATTCCTGTTGCCAGCGGTAATCTTCCCTAAAACTTCTAAAACTTATGTTTTTTCTGCTTACTACATCATTAATAGTTACTTCCATATTGGCCCTGGCAGTAAAACTCATACGGGTAATATTAACCCTTGCATATACTGTTTTATAAACAGGTTTTCCGGCCGTATCAGTACCAGCCTGCACCTGCGCACTTGCATTTCTTGTGTAAGTATAATTACTTGGGTAAGGTATGTCCATGTCACGCAGTCTTAAATCAATCACCCAGTCTGGCTGCACATTATTTCTGCGGGCTTCCCAGTCAGTATAAAACCTGGCTGCATAACGGTTATTAGATGTTGTATTTTGTAAATCCCTTATCAGCGTTTGCTGAAAATATTCGTTGCTGTAATTATATCCTGTATTACCCCAGCCACTGTTAAAGAAAAATGAGTTATCCTCCACAGGATTGATTATTACATTTACGATAGCATTTTCATAAGCCTGTTCTATTTTTGATTTTACATCTTTATAACCAGGAATATATTTATCTGTTTTTTTAAAATAACTATAAGCTTTTTTTGCATTGTCCCGGCCCTGATTTTCCAGAAAGGTTTGGGCTAATTGATAATATTGATCAGCAGCATCCTGTTTTGTTTCCAGGATATTTGTGCTGAAATTTTGCGGATTCACTAATTTAAAAGCAGGGGTTGAATTTATCAGGGCTTTGTAAGCATTTTGCAAAGCATCATATTCGTAAATGATTTTATCCCAACGGGCAATATCTTTACCGGTACTGTATGATTTTATTTTTGCCAGATGGCTTTGCTGAATATTGGAATATAAAACGGGAACAGCTTTTAAAGCACTTTCGTCCGTAGCATTTTTATTTAATTTTTTTACCGCATCCTGTAGAGCTTTATCTTCATCACTTCTTTCTAAATAATTTTTACTGCTGCCGCAGGAACTTAAAATAACTACCAGGGCAATTATCTGTATAATTCTTTTCATTTTGTAAACGGTTTAGTTTAGTATGTTCAAAATAAATACCATGTTACAATAAAATGCTTTCTAAAAGGGTTCTTATATATAATTTAACAGCAATGTTGTAAATGGATAAAAATAAAGCTAAATACCCCCGTTGAACATTTATTATTACCATTTATCCAAAATATTATTTTTTATAAAATATCCCTTTGGCTTAAAAGGCACTGTGGCATTGGGTTTTAATACTTCTATCGACACGTTGACTGCCAGCTACCTTAAAATAAATAGTATTATGTGTTGCATAGTACTAAAATATCTATATCTTTGTGTTATCAAGTAAAGGATAAAGAAAGTGAAAGCAGAAAATTCCGGAAAGAAGTTATCATTTTCTAACCGCCATCTTGATAAAGTATAGCCATGAAACTTTTATAAAATTGATGCTTTTTTTATCAAGCCGTGAAAAATAAACATTAAAAAATGAAGGTTTCACCAAACCAGATTTAAATAATAAAGCAGCCGCTTTGCTCCCTCTCTTTTGGAGAGGGTTTTGGGGAGGCAAAAATTTTCTGATGAATTAAAAAGTAAAGCCATGAACATTGAGAACACAGCGAGCCAGATGCGGAAAGGGGTTTTAGAATTTTGCATATTATCTGTAATTAAAGCAGGAGAAGCTTATCCGTCTGATATTATTGATAAAATGAAAGCGGCCAACCTGAATATTTTTGAAGGTACTCTTTATCCGCTTCTCACCAGGCTTAAAAATGCAGAACTGCTCACTTACCGCTGGGTAGAAAGTAACAGCGGGCCGCCAAGAAAATATTTTTCATTGACGGATAAAGGAGCCGGTTTTTATAAAGAACTGGAATCTACCTGGAACGAGCTGGCCAATGCGGTTCAGTCAATTACGGCCACATAATAAATAGTAAAAAAATAAGCCAATAAAAATGTATAGCCATGTCCCGATAATTATCGGGATTGGTAACAACTTCAACTAACGAAACAAAATTTAAAAGTCATGAATTGCTGTTAATTTTTAGCAGGATGCATGACGCCAAAAAAACAATTATTACGCCATGAAACAAGTAATAAATATCAACTTCCAGGGACGTGT
>JANLQE010000040.1:0-3054 GCA_031367625.1 Bacteroidota bacterium | reverse complement strand
CGACTGAATACATGCATGTTGTTGATGACATTTTGAAGGTGTTGGATAAACATAATGCAGATGATGAAACTAAAAAAGATGTGCTTGCCATTCTCTGGTCGTTAAAAGATATGATCATTTCCAAATAAATAATTCTTATAGAACTATAAATACATTGTTATGCCAACTATTGCAAAAAGCTTAGATGCTTCTGTTATTGAAGAATTTGCTTCTCAAATCAGAGGAGAAATCATTCTTCCCGGGAACACCAATTATGATGAGACACGTAAAGTGTATAATGCAATGATAAATAAGCATCCCGGTATTATTGTAAAATGCATGGATGTTGCTGATGTTATACATGCCGTAAATTTTGGCAGGGAAAACAATTTATTAGTTGCCGTTAGGGGCGGTGGGCATAATGGTGGCGGTTTGGGCTTATGTGATGACGGTTTAGTTATTGATTTGTCTGGAATTAAATTTGTGCTTGTTGATACTGCTGAAAAAACAGTTCGGGTTGGAGGAGGAAATGTTTGGGGAGAAGTTGACCATGCAACCCATCCTTTCGGGCTTGCTGTTCCGGCAGGAATAATCTCTACAACTGGCGTAGGAGGTTTGACACTTGGCGGAGGGGTTGGTCATTTATCAAGAAAATACGGACTTACAATTGATAATTTATTAGAAGCAGACATGGTTTTGGCCGATGGTGAATTTGTAACCGTAAATGCCAATCAAAATGCTGATTTGTTTTGGGCTATCCGGGGAGGTGGCGGAAACTTCGGGATAGTAACTTCATTTAAATTTCAGGCTCATCCTGTCAAAAATGTTTTTGGGGGCCCGACTTTATGGCCAATTGAAAAAACAAAAGAAATAATGGAATGGTATCACAAATTTATTCATAATGCCCCTGACGATTTAAATGGCTTTATTGCTACACTGGTTATACCCGGGCCACCATTCCCTGAACATCTTCACAACAAACAATTTTGTGGAATTGTATGGTGTTATGTTGGCGATTTAGATAAAGGAGAAGAAACGTTCAAACCAATACTTGCCATGAATCCTTTGTTTCAACACGTTGGTGTTATGCCTTATCCATCGGTACAAACATTGTTTGATGGTTTGTTTCCTCCGGGTCTGCAATGGTATTGGAGAGCCGACTTTTTTAATGAATTAGGACCGGAAGTAAGCGCTAAGCATTTAGAATTTGGATCGAAGATACCAACACCCCTTTCTCAAATGCACATGTACCCAATTAGTGGCGCTGCCGGTAGAGTGGCAAAAGACGAAACTCCCTGGGCTTATAGAGATGCAAAGTATGCCGGAGTAATTGTTGGGGTTGATCCGGATCCTGCAAATGCAAATAAAATTACAAAATGGTGCAAAGATTATTGGGAAGCAATCCATCCTTATTCATCAGGCGGCGCCTATTTAAACTTTATAATGGACGAAGGCCAGGATCGTATAAAAGCAAGTTACAAACACAATTTCGATCGTTTAACAAAAATTAAAAAGAAATACGATCCAAATAATTTCTTTAGGGTAAACCAGAATATTTTGCCAAATGAAAGTAGGTAAGATTTTTATCTCAATTGAAAAATATAGATTGAATGGAGGAGCCTGAATTTTCCGCCGCCGCAGGGTGAGTCACGAATGAATAGAATGGATAGTTCTTTTCAATGTTGTATAAAAGATGGTAGCAGGCCTCCCGCATACGCTGTACAGACGGAGTATGCAAACATCACGTTAATTAAAGAATATGAAATCTTATTTAGGATTTATTTTGACAACTCTGATTTGTAACTTTTCCGCCGTTGTTGGTGACAGCAAACTATAAAGAGCGCATACTCCAGACAGTGAGAGCCGGGGCCCGGTCTCCGAACCGCCGATCAAGCAGAAAAAAGTAAGTTAGTATTAGTTAGTGGTTCGCAGCAGGTCTGAGACCACGCTGCGGCTTGCCGGGATAGGGAACTATGTTAAATAAGTAATAGTAGAGTAAGCAAAAAATAAATTTGTTTGAGAAATATTTTAATAACAGATGACTAATTAATCAAACAGCTCATAAACATTACTCTTCGTTTCTTTGCGATGAGATTTTTTAAAGGTTTGATTAGCGTTGCCAGCAGCCAGTTGTTGCTAAAAAATTTTATAGAGATGAAATTGATTTATTTTGGAATGTCAACACATTATATCGACGATTGAGTTTCCAGTGTCCGTTAGTCGGAAGCCACACAGGGGCAACGTTGCAGAGGATAGGGAACACACCAACGGGCGCAGAAATTTATTTTATTGTATGCAGCCAATGCAGATTTTCGTTATAAATATAAGCTATTGTTCCGTAACACACAACGTAGCAGCCTTGCCCAATAGCTGTAGGCATACGTTGCTGAAAAAGAGTAGGTGTATAATTTAGGAATAGTTGCTTTCACTAACTTTAATGTTGGCAGGAAATTATCAAAAGCATAAAGCCTCCCTTTTTTGCAAAAAGAAAGGAGGCTTTACCAAAAAAATTGTACAAAAAAATAATGCTATTGTTTAATAAGCTGTCCTCTTATTTCTCCTCCCGGATATGAAGAACTGTGTAAGTTTACGTAATAAAGAGTGGCGTTAAGGTCGGCTTCCTGAGATGCATCCAAAGCAGCACTTGTGTAGGTTATTGGAGAAGTTAAGCCAGAAAAAGGAAAAATAACTGGCCCGCTAATACCTGCAGCAGCTTTGTGTATATGGCCGGCAACAGCCGTTAACCCGGTGTAAGTAACTGTAACTGTAAATATTTTTGTGGTACTGTTGAATATAAGTGTTGCAGTTCCTGTGGCCGATGAAGCATTTACCGGCACTTCATTTGCACTACTTAATACAGCTTTAAAAGTAATGGTAGGATCAGGAACAGCAGGGCTGCTTTTTTTACAGGAAACCACACCAGACAAAATAACTGAAATTGCTAAAAACTTAATTAAGGATTTCATAATAAAATTTTAAGGTTTAAAAAAAACTTTGCCAGCAATTTTATTGCTGCTTACCTATTAGAACGCATTAAGAACAATAAAGGTTGCCTTTTAAAATAAAGAAGATTTT
>JANLQE010000039.1:0-6033 GCA_031367625.1 Bacteroidota bacterium | reverse complement strand
GGAACTTAAAAGAAAATATAGATTTTGAGGCAGATGAAAAACATGCTTATGCTTTCAGTTTTCAGCAATGGGTAAAAAAATAAAATATTTCACACAAAGAGACAGCGATAGCAAAGGGCACAAAGAAAAAAGTAGTTTCATAAAAATTGCTTTGCGTTCTTCTTTTCCTTTGCGTTCTTTGCGTGAAATATTTCACACAAAGAGACAGAGATAGCAACGGTACAAAGAAAAAAGTTGTTTAATAAAATTGCTTTGCTTTCTTATTTTCCTTTGCGTTCTTTGCGTGAAATAAATAAATCATAAATCAAAAATCCTCTTTGTATTCATCTTTTCAATTAGCAAAAAAATATTTTCATTACCGGCTTACTGCCGCCAGCAGCAAGGGCCATGGCATACATTCCCCTTTTGTTTTCGATTTTATACAGTTTATTTTAAATGATAAAAAAAAATATCCCTGTTATCAACAAATTGAAAACATAAGGAAACAATTATTAACCAATAAAAATGAAATTGATGTAGAAGATTTTGGCGCAGGTTCTGCTTTTATTAAAACAAATAAACGGTTCATTAATAAAATGGCTGCATCTTCATTAAAGCCAAAAAAATATGCACAGTTGTTGTACAGGATGGTGCAGTATTATCAGCCAAAAAATATTGCAGAGCTGGGTACTTCTTTTGGTATAACAACAGCTTACCTGGCTTCGGGCAATTCAACATCACACGTTTACACGCTGGAAGGTGCAGCTACTATTGCAGCTATTGCACAGCAAAATTTCAGACAGCAAAATTTAAAAAACATCAGCCTGCTGCAGGGAAGTTTTGAAAAAACGCTGCCCCTTCTGTTTGCCAAAATAAATACTGTTGACTTTGTTTTTATAGATGGTAACCACCGTAAAGATCCAACATTGGCATACTTTGCTCAATTTCTTAATATCTCCACAGCAGCTACCATATTAATATTTGATGATATTCACTGGAGCAAAGAAATGGAAGCCGCATGGGAGCAGATAAAAGCGCACGAATCGGTAACGCTTACCATTGATTTATTCTTTATTGGCATTGTTTTTTTTAAAAAAGAATTTAAAGTAAAGCAACACTTCAGCATCAGATTTTAATTTTACTTATCTTAGCCGTAATAATTATTTATGATAATTGGCGTACTAAAAGAACCATCTCCCGAAACCAGAGTTTCCTTATTGCCTGAGCATATTGCCGTTTTAAAAAAATGGAATGTAGAAGTTACTGTAGAAACCAATGCAGGTGTAACCGCTTTTGCTGCCAACGAAAAATATACTGATGCCGGTGGCACCATAGATACAAGAGAAAATATTTTACAGAAAGCGGAGCTGATTTTATCCATCAATGCTTTAAGCGCTGCCGATATTGCTGCCTGCAAAGCAAAAGCACTGCTTGGGTTTTATCAACCATTGTATAATGTTGATTTGATAAAAGACTGGACTGGCAGGGGCTTCAGCATTTTTAGTATGGATATGCTGCCCCGCACTACCCGTGCTCAAAGCATGGATGTGCTCAGCAGCCAGGCCAATATTGCAGGTTACAAAGCAGTGTTGCTGGCGGCAAATTTATTTCCAAAATATTTCCCCATGTTTATGACGGCTGCCGGAAGTATTCCGCCTGCAAAAATTTTAATATTAGGTGCCGGTGTTGCCGGCCTGCAGGCCATTGCTACCGGCAGAAGATTAGGTGCCGTGATAGAAGTTTTTGATACACGCCCTGCTGTTAAAGAAGAAGTGATGAGCCTGGGGGCAAAATTTATAGAGGTAGAAGGCGCAGCAGATGCCAGCAAAGCCGGTGGTTATGCAGTGGAACAGACAGATGATTTTTTGCAACGGCAAAAAGCAAAAATTGCAGAGCATGTTGCTAAAGCAGATATTATTATTACCACAGCACAAATACCCGGTAAAAAAGCACCCGTTTTAATTACTGATGAAATGCTGGCTGCCATGAAAAATGGTTCTCTTATTATTGATATTGCGGCGGCAACAGGTGGTAATACTTCGCAAACAAAAAATGATGAAACGGTAAATTATAACGGGGTTAGCATTATCGGTAATTCCAGGTTATCATCTGGCATGCCCAGCGATGCAAGCAAATTATATGGAAAAAATATTTTAAATTTTTTGCAGCTCATCATTGATAAAGAAGCTAAGCTGAATTTAAATTTTGACGACGACCTCGTGAAAGGAACATGTATTGCGCATGATGGAAAAATTACGGATGAAAGGATTAGCAATAGTCAATAAGTCAAATGTCATTGAAGGTTGACTTATTGACCAATGCCTTCAATAACTAACTATTTTAAAAATTCTGCAACAATGGAAAAAATGCTTCAATTTATTTCTGCAAACCAGCAAATTATCTACATCGTAATACTGATGATATTTGTGGGTGTAGAAGTGATAGGCCGTGTGCCCAGCGTACTGCATACGCCACTGATGAGCGGCGCAAATGCCATTCATGGTGTAGTGGTAATAGGCGCCATCATTGTAATGGGCAAAGCAGAAACGGATAATTATCTCGCCCTTGTACTTGGGTTTTTAGCCGTGATATTAGGTACATTAAATGTGGTTGGAGGCTTTGTAGTTACTGACAGAATGCTGGAAATGTTTAAGAAGAAAAAGCCCCCTCTATCTCCCCCGGCGGGGGAGGAAACGGTATAGAGAGAAGCGAAGATTGATGGTATAAGTAAACAGTAAACATTGCAATTAATTTTTTAAAAATATTTTTTAATCTTTTACAAAATCTTCTCCATACCCCCCTTGGGGGAGATAGAAGGGGCTTTTATTATGGAATTTAATATACTCACACTTTGCTACTTAATTGCCTCGGTAACTTTTATCATCGGCCTTAAAATGCTATCAAGTCCGGCATCTGCACGAAAAGGAAATCTGTTAGCCGCTACCGGAATGACGGTTGCTATTTTAGGAACCATCTTTTTGTATAAAAATACAGAAACTGGGGCGAGTCTGCATAACTACGGCTGGATATTTGGCGGGTTATTAATTGGCGGTATTGCCGGCACTGCGGCTGCAAAAAAAGTTAAGATGACGGCCATGCCTGAGATGGTGAGCCTCTTCAATGGTATGGGTGGCGCCTGCGCCGCATTAATTTCGTTGGCAGAGTTTAATCATATCTCCAGAGAATTAGCGGCCAACCCTGGCCGTGAGTATGTCAGCAGCATACAGCCAACAGTGTTAATAATTGTTTTAGGATTAATCATTGGCTCTGTTTCTTTTGCCGGCAGTATGATAGCCTGGGGTAAGTTAAACGGTAAAATAAAAGACCTCAGTTTTCCGGGGCAGAATATTTTAAATCTCTTCTTTTTAGCGGTAGCCCTGGGCGGCGCTGCATACTTAGTCATCAGCCCTGCACATCCCATAATCATCTATGGTATTTTTATTTTAGCGTTGCTGTATGGCGTATTGTTTGTAATGCCTATTGGTGGTGCAGATATGCCGGTGGTAATTTCTTTGCTTAATTCATTTACCGGTGTGGCTGCGGCTTTCGGCGGTTTTTTGTACGATAATAAAGTAATGCTTACCGGTGGTATTTTGGTGGGTGCGGCAGGCACTTTGCTTACCATGCTCATGTGCAAAGCCATGAACCGTTCATTAAAAAATGTATTGGTTGGTTCCTTCGGCGGCAATAAAACTGCGGCTGCATCTGCCGGTACAGGGCAGGGAGCTTACAAAGAAATTTCGCTCAGCGATGCCGCCATGGTAATGAGTTATGCCAACAAAGTAATGATCGTTCCGGGCTATGGCCTGGCGGTGGCGCAGGCACAGCACAGTTGCCACGAACTGGAAAAAATATTAAATGATAAAGGCGTAGAAGTAAAATATGCCATTCACCCGGTGGCGGGCCGTATGCCTGGCCACATGAATGTGTTGTTAGCAGAAGCCGATGTGAATTACGAAAAATTAGAAGAGATGGAACAGGCCAATGATGAATTTAAAACCTGCGATGTGGTGCTGATACTGGGCGCTAATGATGTGGTGAACCCGGCTGCAAAAAACGACCCTGAGTCGCCCATTTATGGTATGCCTATTCTGGAAGTAGAGCAGGCCAAAACCGTAATCGTAAATAAACGCAGCATGAAGCCCGGCTATGCCGGTATAGAAAATGATCTTTTCTTTCGGCCAAAAACTTCTATGCTTTTTGGTGATGCAAAAAAAGTGCTGCAGGATCTTTGTGCAGAGCTGAAGGCGGTGTAATTTTTTTGGTTGCCGGCATTGGTAATTTTATTCAGCATTCCTGCAAAGTTTATCCTGAGGAACGAAGGGTAGTGAAAGCCCCCGGTAATATTTTTTACTACAGGGCTTTTTCCTGGGAACTTTCGGCTATTGTTCTTAATGTTGTAGGTAGTTTTTATGGTCGATACCCAACGATTTCATACAAAAGTTGTCCAATAAACAAAGCAAGAATAATGGAGATTATCGTCGCAATAAACACAAAACTGTTATTCTTAGTTTGTTTTGTCAAGGCTTTAATTACGTAATAACTGAACAAAACAAGTCCAACAAAAAAGATATAAAACATCCTTTTAGAATAAATCATTTGCAACCCCCAAAAAGCTCCACCGATAATACTTGCAATTCCACCTCCGGTAATACTTCCAATAATTGTGCTTGGTTTTATTTTCTTGTCCTCAATTTCTGCTTCAACTTCTACATATTTTCTGTCAATTATTTCTTTTACCTTTTCCTCTGATAAAATGGTTGAGCTAGTAACTGTCTTTATAAACGAAGCGTCTATTCCTTCTTTACCAAAGTCCATAGTTTCTTTTGCAATACGGTTCTCTTCATTTAATAAAATTGCTTTTGATTCTGCTTTTTTCAATAGGCTTTCAAGCCCGCCCTTGCTATAGATAACTCTGCCCAAAGCGATTTGTGCTTCGTTACTGTAACCTAAAATATTTGAATTAATATCAAGTAATTCTTCGTCTGTATATTTCTTGTATTTTAAAACGAAGTCGTCAACTGAAAACATGTTATAATGATTTTTGTTGTCGCAAAATTAATTTTGAATTATAATTATTACTCTGCAGAATTTTATAGTGTCTCCTAATGTTATGCGCATACTCAGAAGAGTCAGGTTTTGTTTTGTTTGTTCCATAATTAGTCGGGAAGTTTTGGTAATTAAAATTGAAATCTTTAATTATTATAGAAGCCGCCAAGGTTTAGACTGCTTGTGTCACGTCATGAAATAGGTTTACCATTTTTTCGTTACGAAAATAGGTTAAAGTTTTGAAACATTGATAAGTTTTTCGTATTGTTGTTTGATATGTGCAAAATCAGGTGTTTTCATTTCAAGAGAGCGGTGGTGCTTTTTGTGAGTGCAGGTTTCAATAGATTGCTTAATCATTTTTTTTATGCCCCGGCTCTCACGGCTTGGAGTATGCGCTCTTTGTAATTTGATGTCAGCAACAACGTCGGAAACCGCCCTTGTTTAAATACCGTTTATTTTTTGTTTGCAGTGCTGTATTTATGAATATAATTATCAATTGAAAATTTGTCCCATTCTTTCGGAAATATAAGTAAGGAAATCAACAATATTGCACGGTAAATAACATGGGACAAATCCCAAATCGGTTCAGCTAAACCATGTCCAAACGTAACTATAATAAGTACAGATGATAACGCATAAAGAGCATAATCCCTTTTAAAACCTATAACAAGCAACAGTCCACCAATTAGCTCTACATAAGATGTGTAATAAACTGTAGCGTAGGTTATATAATCTGGTAGCAAGTCTTTGTACGTCTCGTGGAAGAACTTCATATTATACAGCTTTTGTACACCCCATATAAATACTTTGCCAAGGCCTTGCATTAAAAAAATAAACCCCAAAATTAACCGAGTGGTTAATATGCTATAAGAATTATTTATTTGGAAATGATCATATCTTTTAACGACCAGAGAATGGCAAGCACATCTTTTTTAGTTTCATCATCTGCATTATGTTTATCCAACACCTTCAAAATGTCATCAACAACATGCATGTATTCAGTCG
>JANLQE010000033.1:0-5944 GCA_031367625.1 Bacteroidota bacterium | reverse complement strand
GGAAAAGCATCTGCATGTATGATTACCTTTTGCCCTTCACGCATTTTATTATACTGGGTTTCTTTAAAATTGGCCACTACCCATTTATCGTTATTCAATACAATGCTAAAAGTAGATTGCCCTGCCTGCAGGTATTGTCCTTCCTGAATGGGGACTTTAGATACCATACCACTTTCCGGGGCTGTGATAACAGTGTAAGAAAGATTCAGTTTTGCATTTTCTACATCTATCTGGCGTTGTTTTATAATGGAACCTGCCACACCTATCTGCTGTGCGGTGGCATTGCTTTGCGATGATACAACTCCCGTTTGAGTAGCCGCCTGGTTTTTTTGTTGAACCACTACCTGCAATTGCCTTTCTGCCAGTTGTTTTGCAGCAAGAGCCTGCTCATATTGCTGTTGTGTAATGGAGTGATCTTTTATCAGGTTTTCATATCGCTGGTAATCCTGTGTAGTGCGCCCTACATTTATTTTGGCCGCTTCTATTTGTGCATTGGCAGTAGAAACTGCAGCGTTGGTAGTGTTTATATTTTTACTGGCGGCATTGCTGTTTGCCTGTGCTGCGGTATAGTTACTTTGTGCTGTTGCCACTGCAGCCTGTGCCTGTTGCAAAACAATCTGCATATCTCTGTCATCGAGCGTCATCAGCGTATCTCCCTTGTGTACAAACTGGTTGTCTTTTACATTTACCTTTAAAACATAACCGGATATTTTTGAAATTACCGGGCTGATGTTTGCTTCTATTTGTGCATCATCCGTTTCTTCGTGATGCTGGCTATGAATGTATTTGGTAAGGCCAAACCAGCCGCCACCGAGTACGAGCAATATCAATATGATGATAAAAGATTTGCTTCTCTTTTTTTGAGGAACTGCAGTTTGATTTTCTTCTGTTGTGATAGTTGCCATAAAAATGTATTTATGCTTTCTGTTTTTTATTTTGATAATAACCCGGCGGTTTGTAATAGTTTATTGTAAGCCAGTACTGCATCTGCTTTTGCAAACCGGATATTTAATCTTGATTGCAAAAGGGCTACATCCGCTTCCAGCAAATCGGTAATAGTTACCAGGCTATTGACATATTTGTTATTGGTGATGCGGTAATTTTCTGTAGCCTGGGCTTCTGCTTTTTCATACACATTTATTTTCTTTTGGCTAAGCAGGTAATTCTGATAATCTTTATTTACCTGTAATCTGATATTGTCATTTAAAATTTCTTCACCGGCATTTACTTCTGTATTGCGGGCTTTTGCCTGTAGCAGTTTGGTATTGGTTTTCCAAAGGCTTGCAAGGTTGTATTGTATGCCCAGCCCAATGTTTACCGCATTGGTAATGGTAATAAAGTGAGGAATATAAGCGGCAATATAACCACCCGTTAAGGCAATAGCAGGATAAGCTTCTGCCCGGGCAGATTTAATACCGGTAGTGGCAGCTTTTTTTCTGAATGATAATGCCTGCACATCTTTACGGTTTTGCAAAGCCAGCATTTCATAATCGGCAAAGCTCTTTATAGTTTGCGTCTCATTAATAAAAGTGCTGTCAATTACCAGGGTTGTGTTTTCCGGTATGCCAAGCATCAGGTTCATATTTACATTGGCAAGGGATAAATTATTTTCTGCATCCAGCAATGAAAGTTCAATATTGGAAGTTTGTAACTGAGATTTTAATAGATCATTCCTGGCCAGCAAACCATTTTTTTCCAGGTTAGAAAAATTGGTATCTCTTGAAAGAGAAGTCTGCAGGTTTTCTTTTACAATGCTTACCGCTGCTTCTGCCTTGTATAAATTAATGTAAGCATTGGTGGTATTAAAAACTACGGCTTCTTTATCATTATCTGCATCCAGTTTGGCCGCCTGTGCCAGATACTTAGAAGATTCTATCCCGTATCTTATTCTGCCACCTGCATACAATGGCAACGATAAATTTGCAATGCCATACGCTGCTGAAGATACTTTGGGGCCGGCTACTTTGCCCGCAGAATCACTCCTTGTTTTTAAATCTACATTGGCACTGCTTAAGCGCAGATAACTTCCACTTATTTTAAAATCGGGCAACTGGTTATTGTAAGCTTCTTTTACTGATGCCGCTGCTTCATCAATTTTTGCATTGGATACTTTTAAATTTTTACTGTTTTTAATACTTAAATCAATGGCATCGGATAATGTAATTTTTTGTGTATCCTGCGCTAAGCCCCGGCTGGTAATTGTACCTGCCAGTATAATTAAAATAGCAAGGGTTTTTAATTTATTGTTCATATCCTAATATTGCTTTAAATATATTTTTTATGTGGGTCCTTAACCTTGATACTATTAGCTCATTAAATTCGGCAGCGGGCATTTTTTTATAATTATTAAATTCCCGGTAATATTCCTGGTTTATAATAAACTGTGTTGCGGTACCCGTCATAGTATTTAACATCAGCATTACATCAATATCTTTTTTGAATATCTTTAAACGCTGGCCCTCGGCAATAAGTTCACTGATCAATTTTGCATAACTCAGTTTTAATTCCTTTAATAGTTTTAATACAATCACATTTTTATTAATCACCTGTTCGCAAAGCATTATTTTATAAAAAGATTGCTTTTCCATTACCCGGGATACATAATCATCAATAAGGCTTTCCACTTTTTCGTATGGGGTAAGCGAATTATTTTCTATCAATGCCTCTACCCTTATTTTCATTGCGCTCATCCGTTCTGTAAAAAGACTTTCCATCAGTTTTTCTTTAGAGCCAAAATAGTAAGATATCATGGCAAGATTTACGCCGGCGGTGTCCGCAATATCTCTTACGGTGGTACCATCATACCCTTTTTCTGCAAAGAGTTGTTCTGCCTTTTTTAGTATGTGTATATGTTTGTCTGAGATAGCCATTTTTATTTTAAGAGCGCAAAGTTAAACATTTGTTTGAATTTATCAAACAAATGTTTAACTCTTTTAAGCCTTAACCATTTGATAACTCAAGTCTCTTAAAAACTAAGACAATTTGGATAACTCAATAAATAATTCTTTTTCTTTTTCGGAAAGATTGATAGGCAATTTTACGGAGTAAGTAATGTAAAGGTCTCCAAACTCAGCTTCTGATTTATACACCGGAAATCCTTTACCCTTAATTCTTGTTTTGGTATTATTCTGTGTTTCGGGTTTTACTTTTAATTTTAATTTTCCGTGGAGTGTGTTTAATGTTATATCGCCGCCGAGAACGGCTGTATATAAATCTATTTCCTGTGTAAACTGCAAATCGTTACCCACTCTTTTAAACACGGTATCATTTACAATATTGAAAGTGATAAACAGGTCGCCTGCGGGGCCACCGTTTGCACCGGTGTTTCCATAACTTTTTAATTTAATTACCTGCCCATTTTCAATGCCTGCGGGTATGGTGAGGCGTACATTTTTGCTATTAATGGTGATAGTTTGGGGATGGGTTTTAAATGCATCTGAAAGATTTATCTGCAGGCTGGCGTTTAGATCCTGGCCACGCATTTTTGATTTTCGCTGCCTGCCACCGCTGCCGCCAAACATGGATGAGAAAAAATCAGAAAAATCACCTCCCTCAAAATCTGCACTGCCGTATTGCTGAGAATGCTGTTGCGACTGGCGCTGCTGTTCATAAGCTTCCCCATGCTGCCAGTCTTTTCCGTACTTATCGTATTTCTTTCTTTTTTCAGAATCACTCAATACCTCATTGGCTTCATTTATTTGCTGAAATTTTTTATGTGCTTCTGTGTTATTTGGATTTACATCCGGGTGATACTGGCGGGCAAGTTTGCGGTATGCTTTTTTTATTTCTTCTGTTGTGGCTGTTTTTGGTAATCCCAATACATGGTAGTAATCGATAAATTCCATTTAAAATAGTTTATATTTTTCTTTTACAAAATTAACTGGTTCTTAGTTGGTTTGCAGTGTCCTTGCTGAAATATATTCTACAGATGAATGGCTGCGGAAAGCCCGGTGAAGCCTTGTGGGCGGGATTGTGCCGTACCTGCCTTTGCCGGCAGGCAGGCTTGCAGCGAACAGCCCCAATTCTTTTTTATTTTTTATCAGGAAACAATTAATTTTTTGCAGTAAAGGGAGGGCACATTTTAATAAACCCTTTTACAATTAAATATTGTGCAAGGCAATAAGTAGTCATTATAAAACCCCCGGCCCAGGCAAGTGGCGCATAAAATTTATTAATGGCCAGCAGGCTGTCTGAGACTACAAAAAATACTGCTCCGCTAATGAACAATTTGCCGCTTTGGGGAACTACTTTACGGTAAACCTGCAAACTGCACAGCAGCATCATTGAAAGTATTACAGCATACAATATAACCGGAATTAGAAGTGGCCCAAGTGTGGGGATCAATAAAAATAATAATGCCAGAGTATATGCTGCTACCAACAAGATGAGATAGGGCCTTTTTTTAAGCAGCGATTCACCTGTAGATTTAATACTTAAAAAAAACAGGATGTAAAATAAATGAGTAAGCAGAAAACAAACAAGGCCAAAGATGAAAAACATAGCATTGCGGTCTTCAAAAAGAAGAAATACATCACCCATAAAAGAAAAAACCAATCCGGTAATGATTAATCCATTTTTATTACAGGCCTCTGTTGTAAATAAAAGTGTAAAGATCAATACCGGTAACAGCAGGGGCTTGGCAAGCAGGTGAATTTGCTTGTTGTTAAATGCAACTGCTAAAATATCTGCGAAAGCAATTATCCAAAATAAAATAAATCCGGATGATTTAAAAAATTGCTTCATGTAATGCTGTTTGCCTAATTCAAATCAATATATGCTTTTGACTGAAAAAATATGGAAAGGGAATCCTTTGCACGCAGGGTATCAGAAAGAGGCGTTTTAAAAGGAATGGCCAGTTTGTATCGGGTTGAATCTACTGCAGACATGATTAAAGTATGCCCAAAACTTGTTAATCTTATGTAAGCTCTTTGAGCAGCTTGTTTAGTGGGATATATTTTTATAACTACTTTAAAACTATACCCGTCATTTTTTACAACTGTAGTGTTTGAGGTGTTTGCCACCGTTTTTTTTGCGGTATCAACTGCTGAAGGTGAAGGTAAAACTGGTTTGGCTACAACAACAGTGTCCTGCAGGGTATCTACTCTTTCAAGAGTATTGTCTTTATTTGGGTTGCGTAAAAAATAAAATAATGCCAGGCCGGCAATCACCACAAATAAACCTATAAGCGCTATTACCCATCCTTTTTTTGAAGCAGGTTCTCTGTATGGTGTGGTAAAAACAATTTCTTCATTTAATTTTTCTTTTAGCTGAGCCGGTGCTGCTTCCAGGCGGGCATTGATGATATGGCCCTGGGTAAATTCATAAATGCCCTGCTGGTTTTTTACCAATGTACCCAACCCTTCAATAATTAAGGGTTTGCCGATATTTAAAAACTGTTTGCTTAATATACTGTAAGATTCCAGGTCGGAAGCGGCGAGTGGTTTTATTTTACGGGAGTGCTGCACCACAAAGTCAATTAATCCCTCATCAGGCGGGGCTTTGGTATTATATTCAAAGAGTATGGCACCTGGGGGTAATGCTGTTTCCTTTTCATTATCCGAAGGAACAAGGCTATCAGGAGAAATGGTAAAAAAGCCGATGTCCTGCAACGTTACTTTTTTATTGTTGTATAAATACTGAACTATCAGTTGCTCTACCTTCATGGAGAAAAAATATTGTGAATAGCAAACCTACAGGTTATTGATAATATAGCCAAGCAAACCATTCAATTGCCTTAATTTTGTACGATGTTATCCGAAAAAGAACAGGCATTTCTTCATTACTGGCAACAGAACAGGGAGAAGCAAAGTAGTTTTACCAGTAAGCTTACCAGGGGTTTGCCAATGGCCATTATTTTTGGGCTGCCCATCATACTTTCAGTGGTAGTTATTTATATTTTTTTTCCGGAATGGTACACAAAAATCTCTACAACAACTTCGGGAAC
>JANLQE010000002.1:0-16829 GCA_031367625.1 Bacteroidota bacterium | reverse complement strand
AGCTCATTTAATTAACTAAACCTGCTACTGTCTGGCAAATAATGAAAAAAGGAATATTATATATTCTGCTTTTTACTTACAGCACTTTAATGCTGAAGCCAGTACTGCCGTATGTTTCCGATAAAATTGCCCACGTTTTCTGGTACGCTCAGCACATGGCCACGGTGCATTATTTAGATGGAAAGTTTCATGTACATAAAGAAATGATGGAGGAAGCAAAAAAAAATAACAACGATAAAAACCCTTATTCCCAAAAAAAAGAACAATCACAAAATGAACACCTCCTGGCAGATATAAAGCCGTTGCGGTTAAATCATTTACTGATAAAAGAATATTTTTTCAATTCTTCTCCTGCATTATTACCCGTTCATTTAAAAGCTGATTATCCGCCTCCAAGGGTTTAATGCTTTCATCACCACTCAAGGCCTGGCATTCTGAGATAAGAGTGCTAAAATTTAAATACAAAAATATTCCTGTTGAATTATTTATGCCGGAGTGAACTATATTTTAGTTCAAAGTTTATTCGGCAGGTATAATACATCTAAGATATGTACATAGATCCTTGGGGCTCTTTTGCAAATCAAGATGGTACTACAGCAGCCTGTTATTCTTGTATTTTAAAAGCATGTACGTAGTAAGTCAAAAAAATATTTTAGTAATAGCGTAAGCTATCTAAATTTTCTCTTCATGAAATATTATTATAAAAAGATTAGCGCATATTTTTTTAGCATTTTTATTATATCAGTATCCGCAGTCAATGCACAAAATATCGTTAGGGGTAAAGTAATAGATGCAAAAAGCCGTCAACCTTTAGAAGGAGCTTCTGTTAACCTGCTTTCTAATGAAGGCGCAAAAACACTAACAGACCAATATGGTAATTTTTCTTTCAAAGCTGCTGCAACAGACAATATAAACCTGCTTGTTTCCTACATAGGTTACAAGGCTGATACAGTTTTAATTGAAGCAAAGCAGCAAATGAAAGAGATGAAAATTGAATTACGGTCAGATAATGTCAATTTAAAAGATGTAGTTGTTTTAGCAAGCAACAGTTTCTCCAAATTCAATACCCTTGCAAAAATTGATTTAGACCTTAAACCAGTTAGAAATACACAGGAATTACTTCGCCTTGTTCCCGGATTGTTTATAGCTCAACATGCTGGTGGAGGAAAAGCCGAGCAGATATTTTTGCGTGGATTTGATAACGACCACGGTACAGATATACAGGTTAGCGTTGATGGGTTGCCTGTCAATATGGTTTCTCATGCACACGGTCAGGGTTATGCAGATAGTCATTTCATCATTCCTGAAACTATCAATAATATTGACTTTGGAGCAGGGCCATATTATACACAACATGGTAATTTTAATACATCCGGTTATGTATCATTTTCAACCTACAACAATATACCTCAAAGCAGGGTGCAAATAGAAGCCGGCCGATACAATACATTTAGAACCCTTGCAATGATTGACCTGATAAAAAAGAATAAAGACCGCCAAAGTGCATATATAGCCGGAGATTTTTATTACACAAATGGTGCAACAATAAATCATCAGAATTTTAACCGGTTCAATCTTTTTGGAAAATATAATTTAGCCATATCTGATAATACACAGTTAACAGCATCGCTGTCTGGTTTTAAAAGTAAATGGAATGCATCTGGCCAGGTACCTCAGAGAGCGGTGAAAGCTGGAATCATTGACCGCTTTGGTTCTATAGACCCATCTGAAGGTGGTAATACAGAAAGGTACAATGCAAATCTTGTTCTTTCTCATAGGTTTTCAAATGGATCTACATGGGAAAACCAGGCATTTTATACCCGTAACAAATTCAGTTTATTTTCCAATTTCACTTTCTATCTTGTTGATTCGATAAATGGTGATGAGATTAACCATGCGGAGAGCAGGAATTTGTTTGGATACCTTTCAAAATTTACACACAAATCTAATATTGGCAAAGCTGCATTAACCTCTATTTATGGTGCAGGAATAAGATATGATGCTACAACCAATGCGTTAATTCATGATGTGAAGCGGCAGGTTTTAAATTATGTAACCTGGGGAGATATTAAGGAAGCAAATGCTTTTGGATATATTCAACAACAGTTTTCAACCGGAAAATGGTTTATTGATGCTGGTGTAAGATTTGATTATTTGCACTTTAGCTACATACAAAAAATAAATTTACCACAAATGCCTGCGCAGGGTAGATCTATTGTAAGCCCTAAATTAAATATTCAATATACTATAAACCCAAAAGTGCAGGTATATACTAAACTTGGTAAGGGGTTTCATTCCAATGATACCCGTGTGGTGGTTGCAAACCAGGAATATGAAATTTTACCTGCAGCTTACAGCGCCGATTTCGGTGTTATAGTAAAGCCTTCTGATAAACTATTATTAAATGTGGCTTTGTGGTATTTATACCTTGAGCAAGAGTTTGTATATAATGGGGATGATGCAAATGTTCAACCAAGTGGTAAAACCCGACGTGAAGGAATAGATATTATTGCCCGTTATCAGTTTAACAATAAACTATTTGCCACCTTAAATGTAAACCTTACAAAACCCAGGGCTATTGATGCCCCAAATGGACAAAACTATATTCCACTTGCCCCAACAGCAAGCAGTACAGGAGGTTTGTTTTATAAATCCAGGCAAGGATTTAATGGCGGTGTTTCATATCGCCTGATTAGAGACAGGCCAGCCAATGAAGATGGTTCAATTACCGCAAAAGGATACTTTGTAATGGATGCTTCTGTAAATTATACCAAGCCAAAATATGAGGCAGGTGTTGCCATTGAAAATATGTTGAACACGACCTGGAATGAAGCTCAATTTGCAACAGAATCAAGATTAAAAGGAGAACCAGCACCGGTAACCGAACTTCATTTTACACCCGGTATCCCTTTTTTCGCAAGAATAAAACTGGCAGTGTTTTTTTAAAATAAAAAAATCATACAATCCGCATCGGGCCTGAGTTATAAATTTTAAATTATCTTGAACAATAGAAATCTATGGCCCATTAAAAAAACCGGGCTGTAGATTTCTAAATAAATAAAATGAATATTATCAATACAGATAAACAAAGTTATTTAGCCAAAACCGCAGGCCTTATTGTTTTACTTTTTTTAATAAGCCAGCCTTTATGGGCGCATGATGTATCTGGCGAATTAGAAAAAATGTCTAAAACGGATGCTGCAATTTTGTATATGCAGTTGGGCTTTACACATATTCTGCCGCTGGGGTTTGATCATATTTTATTTGTATTGAGTTTGTTTTTATTAAGCCCAAAACTAAAACCTGTTTTATTTCAGGCCACGGCTTTTACTATTGCACACTCGGTAACCCTGGGCCTGGCTATGTACAATGTTATTACGCCATCACCAAAAATTGTAGAACCTATTATTGCCATATCTATTCTGTTTGTTGCGATGGAAAATGTTTTTTCATCAAGCTTAAAAAAATCCCGGATAGGGGTAGTATTTTTATTTGGCCTGGTACACGGACTGGGATTTGCCAGGGTACTTGGGCAATTAGGGTTGCCTCAAAAATCTTACCTCACATCTTTAATCATGTTTAATGTTGGCGTAGAACTCGGCCAGCTCGCCGTTATTTTATCAGCCTATTTTCTTTTTGGAAAATGGTTTGGACAAAAACCTTACTATCGTAAAAGAATTGTTATTCCCTTGTCAATTTTAATAGCCCTTATAGCTTTGTACTGGACAATAGAGCGTTTATTTTTTACCTGATCCGCTATTAAAACTGGTAAAATAAATATTTATTCCCAACCGTTTGCAAGCACATCGGCAATATGCATAGTTTTAAGAGGAAGATCTTTATTTTTTATGATGCCATCCAGTTGCATTAAGCAACTAAGGTCTGTAGAAATAATATATTCAGCACCGGTGGCCAAAGCATTGGTAATTTTCTGATCAGCCATGGCTACAGAAATAGATTCAAACTTTACAGAAAAAGTTCCACCAAATCCGCAGCAGGTTTCGTTATCAGCCATTTCAATAATCTCCAGGCCTTTTACCTGGCTTAATAATTTTCTTGGCCCGGCTTTTATTTTACATTCACGTAAGGCGGCGCAGCTATCATGATAAGTTGCTGTTGCATTTAAGGATGCACCATAGTTTTCTATTTTTAAAACTTCGGTTAAAAACTCGGTAAACTCGTAAACTCTTTTACCTAAATTTTTTACCTGGTTGTGCGATGCAGCATTATCAAATAATTTAGGATAATAATTTCTTACAAAACCTACACAGCTTGCACTTGGTGCCACGATATAATCAACCGCATCAAAATCTTTTAAAAACTTGGTAGCTACTGTTCTGGCTTCATCCCAAAAACCTGCATTAAAAGCCGGCTGGCCGCAACAGGTTTGATTGGTATTGTACACTACTTCGCAACTGACTTTCTCCAAAACTTTTACCATATTAAAAGCAGTTTGCGGATATAGCTGGTCAACAAAACATGGTATAAAAAGCTGCACTTTCATTGCTGGTAACTCAAACCCACAAAGGCTCAGAAGTTTTATAATTTAAAGATTATTTTCAATTTGAGTATTCACTTTTCAATAAAAGCGTTTAGGAATCAGGAACAGTTTTAAATGATTCTGCAAGTGCTATCATTTTTAATGCTGTAGCAGCAGCTTCTTCCCCTTTATGTCCGTGCCTGCCGCCTGTTCTTTCATCTGCCTGCATTTGATCATTTACTGTGAGTACTCCAAATATTACTGGTACCGACAATAATAAATTTAACTGTGTAATGCCATTAGTTACTGCATTACAGACGTATTCAAAATGAGGGGTATCGCCCTTAATAATACAACCCAGGGCAATAAACGCATGTGGTTTGTCACACTTATACTGATGATGTTCCCAATAACTTTTTATAGCGAAAGGTATTTCTATGGCACCCGGCACTTCTATCATTTTTATGCTTACCGCTTTCTCTTTTAAAACTTTTACGCAGCCTTCCTGCAGCAGATCTACCACGTGTGCATTCCATTGAGTGCGCACTATAACAACACAGGCATCCTTATTTACCGGGATGCCTGCTGTATTAACTATTTCAGATGAGCTTAATGCCATATTTTTAAAAATATTTTATTTCCATGCTTAGTTGGTTACTCCAAGTTTTGCAAGGTATTTATCTACCTCACCGCTTTGTACTGCTGTGTTAGCAGGATATTTATCTTTTAATTGCTGATAAAGTTCGATAGCTTCTTTTGATTTACCTGTAGCCTCTGCATAAGATGCTGCCATTAAAAAAGCATCTCCAGCCAGGCCCTCATCTTTTGCATTTACTGCCGAAGCTGCTTTTTTATAATAGCTCAAAGCATCGTCCGTTTTCTTTTGTTCTGCATACGCATGGCCCAGCATAATGTAAGCTTTACTTTGCACCTGTGTGGCGCCGTTGCCATCAAATTCTTTCAGGTATTTTATTGCTTTATCAAATTCTTTTATATGCAGGTAGCTGGCACCAGTCATGTATGCAGCCCTGTTGGCAGCAGCTGTGCCACTGTAAGTGTTTATTATTTTAAGCAAGCCGGTAACATTCATGCCATCCGCTGTTCCGCCATTCAATACAATATTTACAGTGTCTTTATTAAAACCTGCAGTAGCCATTTTATCAAATAAATTTTCTGCCGGAAAAATAACTTCTGCGGCCTTTTTTTCCTTGGGTACTTTCACCAGATTTTGATAGCCAAACCATGCAGCTAATATCAAAATCATTGCTCCTCCAGCATAAATAATCGGTTTGCTGTAATTTGCCCAAAAACCTTTTGCTTTTACCATCACATCATCGGTGTGTACATGCGGTGTAGTTACTTCGTTCTTCTCTGCCATTTGTTTTTTAATTATTGTTAAAGCTGTTAGTTAGTAATGTTTATAAAAAAGGAAATATATTGTTGCTTCCTTTAAAAAAATTAGTCTGTAATAAAAGGATAATCTTCCTGTACATACACATCTTTTAATAACTCATCATCATTGGGCCAGGGGCTTTCTTCTGCAAATTGTACGCTTTCTTCTACTTCTTTCTTTACCCTTTCGTTGATGCTTTCAATGTCCTGTTCAGAAACTTTAAATTCTTTTGTCAATGTTTGTAAAACTTTTTCAATCGGATCTTTTTCTTTGTACTCTTCCAGTTCTTCTTTAGTTCTGTATTTTTGCGGATCACTCATACTGTGTCCTTTGTAACGGTATGTTTTAATTTCCAATAAGGTTGGGCCACCTTTTTCCCTGGCTCTGTTTACGGCTCTTAAAACAGCGTTATGAACATCTTCCGGGCTCATGCCATCTACGGTATCTGCGGGCATTTCGTAGGCATCTGCCAGTTTATAAATATCCAGTACTTTGCTGGTTCGTGCCACCGAAGTTCCCATTGCATAATGATTATTTTCGCAAATAAAAACTACGGGCAAATCCCACAACATGGCCATATTAAAAACTTCATGCAGCATCCCCTGCCGTGCAGCGCCATCGCCAAAAAAACACAGTACTACGTTTTTTGTACCCCGGTATCTTTCGGCAAAAGCCAGGCCTGCACCGGTACCAATCTGTGCACCAACAATACCATGGCCACCAAAAAAATTTTCTTTCACGCCAAAAAAGTGCATACTCCCACCCTTGCCTTTGCTACAGCCTGTAGCTTTGCCATACAGTTCGGCCATACAACTTTTTGCAGTTACGCCTTTTGCAATTGCCAAAGCATGGTCACGGTAAGCAGTGATAAATTTATCATCGGAGTTGGTAGCGGTCATGCATCCTGCAGCCACGGCTTCCTGCCCAATGTACAGGTGACAAAAGCCACGGATTTTTTGCATTCCATACAACTGACCGGTTTTTTCTTCGAACCTGCGCAATAACAGCATCAGCTCGTACCAGTATAAATAAGTTTCTTTAGAAAATTTTGAAGCCAATGCTGTAAAATTTAGGCGGCAAAGATAAGGGAGAAAATGTAAAATTGTTTCACGTGTTTTATAATATAAATAACTAATATTTTTATAGGATAGAGACACTGATTACACAGATGTTACGGATGAAAAAAGATTCATCTGTGAACACCATAAACTAAACGGCTTTTACTGGTTGTCTGTCGGCCGTTATCTGTGGCCTGTTTACGATAGCCTGTGGTCTGTTGCCCGTCATCTATTCTTCTTTATCTTGCAGCCCGTATGTTGCAGCTTTCTAAAATAATACTCACCCATTTTAAAAATTATGAAGTCAGCTCTTTTAATTTCACTGAGAAAGTGGTGGGCATCTGCGGACTTAATGGCAAAGGGAAAACCAACCTGCTGGATGCAATTTATTATTGCTGTTTTACCAAAAGTTATTTTGCCGGTACCGATTTATTAAATATCGGTTTTAATAAAGATGGCTTCCGGCTGGAAGCTTATTTTAAAAAAAATGAACTTCCGCAAAAAGTAATTTGCATACACAGGGGAACCAATAAAAAAGAATTTTATCTGAATGATGCAGGTTACGAAAAATTTTCAAAACACATAGGGCTTTTGCCTGCGGTAATTATTGCGCCGGATGATATAGAAATTATTATTGGCGGCAGCGAAGGCCGTAGAAAATATTTAGATACAATACTGAGCCAGCTTGATGCAGAATATCTCCAAAAATTAATGATTTATAATAAGGTACTGCAGCAGCGAAACAGTTTACTAAAGCGATTTGCAGAACAGGGGCAAACAGACGAACCTTTGTTGCAGGTATTGGATATGCAGTTGACAGAACCCGGCAATTATATTTTTGAAAAGCGAAAAGCATTTGTAATAGAATTAATTCCGCTGGTGCAGGATTTTTATCACCAGCTTGCAGCAAATACAGAAGAAGTAAAATTTACTTACGAGAGCAAATTGTATGAAGAAACGCTGATAAACTTACTTGTAAATAACAGGGCCAAAGATAAAATTCTGCAGCGCACCAATGCAGGCATTCACAAAGACGATTTAAGCTTTTACCTGAACGGGCAGGTATTTAAAAATATTGCTTCTCAAGGGCAGCGAAAAAGCCTTTTGTTTTCGCTAAAGCTGGCAGAGTATCAACTGATAAAAAAATACAAGGGGTTTGCGCCCTTACTTTTATTAGATGATGTGTTTGAAAAATTAGATGATACACGCATGAAGCATTTACTGAATTGGGTATGCAATGAAAACAGTGGCCAGGTTTTTATAACTGATACACACAAAGAAAGGCTGGTACAGGCTTTTGCACAATTGAATGTAAAAGGGCAGGTAATAGAATTATAACGCCTCACCCCGGCTCTCTCCAATAAGGAGGGAGAAGAGCATGCCATCTATTTATAAATACAGGTTAACTTTACAGTATGCCAGAATTATCTTTTCAGGAAGCAATGCAGCAATTTTTAAAACACAGCCGGTTAAAGACTGGCATACAGGCTATGCAGATTGAAGAAGTGTGGGAACAGATTATGGGTAAAACAGTAGCAAAATATACTGATAAAATACAGATCATCGGCAGTACACTTTTTGTAACTTCTACCGTGGCGCCTTTAAAAAATGAATTGCTTTATCAAAAAGAAAAAATAATAGAAAGAGTAAATGAAGCGCTGGGTGAGAAAGTGATAAAGGATGTAGTGGTGAAATAATAATAATTTATAAGAATTGACCTGAGTTTACAGCCTTCTTTTTATAAATAAGGCAATGATTGTTTTCATAAATGCAAAATTATCCGGGAAGCTTTTGATACAGACTTCCGCCTTTTTCAAATAAGTGCTGAATACTTTTTTCTGTGGCAGTATCTTTTTCCACCGCAGGTGCATGATGTGGTTTTATTCTTGCATCTATTACCAGCGGGCCGTTGCAGCCCCAATGTTTGTTTACCGTAAAACTATCTATGCCATAAATATCATGCGAAGGATTGCTCCTTGTAAAAACTACCCATAAAAAATTATTAAGTTTTTCGCTTATAAAACCGGCATCATCGGCAATGATGATTAAAGGAACAGTTGACAACATTATTGGGGATAACTGTTTATTTAAATTTGCTATCTCAGTTGAGGCAGAATCATAATTAATAAATTTTTTTGTTTGCAAAACAACCACTCCCGGCATTACCAATTGTGCATTTTGAAAGCCCTGTAAATTTTTAAAACAATCCGGAATGTTGCCGGCAAGCTCCCTTATTATTTCTCCATAAGCAGCAAATACTGCTTTGCTGCCACTGTTGATGGATGTGCCGGAATAATCTAATGTATCTATCGTTGTATTTGTATAAAAATGTATATCCCTCTGCAGGTTTATTCTTTGCAATATGTACTGGAAATATTCCTCTATGCGTTGCGTACTTATTTTATTTTCATCATCTGCAGTGATGAATAAAAATTTGGCAAGGCTCAACTGGCCAGTTCCTAAAATATGATTGGCGATGGTGAGTATTTCTGCAGGTTGCTTAGTGGGTGAATAAGGCGTGTAGCGTTCACTTCCTATGGCTAACAATAAAGGGTGTACGCCGGCAGCATCTACTGCATTCACTTCTTTAAGGCCGGGTATTTCCTGCTGCAAAGCACTACCGGTAATGGCGTGTATCAACTGGCCAAAACTGGTGTCTTCCTGTGGTGGCCTGCCAACAACTGTAAAGGGCCATATTGCATTTTGCTTTGCATAAATTTTATGTACTTTAAGCACCGGAAAATAGTGTTGTAAACTGTAGTACCCCAGATGATCTCCAAAAGGACCTTCGGGTTTATTTTGATTGGGCATCACTTCGCCGGTTATTACAAAATCGGCATCTGTGCTTACGCAATAGCCCTCTTCATACACATAGCGAAACCTTCTGCCACCTAACACACCGGCAAAAGTCATTTCGCTGATATCTTCGGGCAAGGGCATCACGGCTGCCACTGAATGTGAAGGTGGGCCGCCCACAAAGATGCTTACTTTAAGGGGTAAGCCTTTTTTATTGGCTTTGGTTTGATGAATGCCGATGCCACGATGCAACTGATAATGCAACCCAATTTCTTCATTTAATTTATATTGATTACCGTTCAGTTGAATGCGGTACATGCCGAGGTTGGCATTCATTATGCCGGGCTTATCTGCATCTTCTGTATAAACCTGTGGCAGCGTTACAAAAGCCCCGCCATCCATGAGCCAGTGATGTATAAGCGGAAGATCAGTAATTTTTATTTGCTGAAATAATACTGGTTTGGAGAATGGATTTTTTAATGGCAAAGCTTTTAAAGCCGCCAGGCCTGTACTAAAATTTTTAACCGGGCTTTTGATGGCCTGAATGGGATTATTTTTTACATCAATTAATTTCTGCACGTTATGTAAAGTATCCCTGAAAATAAATTTACTTCTTTGCAGTGTGCCGAAAATATTAGAAGCCGCCCTGAAGCTTGTACCTTTTACGTTTTCAAATAATAAGGCAGGGCCACCAGTTTCGTGTACCCGAAGATGGATTGCTGCCATTTGCAGATAGGGGTTCACTTCTTCTTTTATTCTTATGAGCTGCCCGTTTTTTTCCAGGTCAGTTAAACATTCTTCTAATGAACGGTATGCCATTTATTTATTTTACGGTGTAAATGTAAAACACAAATATTTATGTAAGGTTTGAATTATAGGATTGAGGTCCGGAAAATAAATATAAGTAATAGTTTGATTTATTTTACCAGGTGCCAGAGAGATTTTTAATGGATAGAAATCTCTGGCGAAACTTTGGTAAAGTTTAAAACTTTTGCAAAGTTTCGCTCTATGTGTCAGTTGTTCAATAATGTTTGCTGCTGATGAGCGGCGGGATAGAAGCGGCACCAAATGCGCCCGTGGCGGAGAAGGTATAGCGTATAGCCCGGAATACTGTTGATAATATTTTGAAGCTGACCGCCCCAAAATATTTATTAAAATATATCTGGGTAAAATAGTTTTACTCCATTTATTTTTTTAAATACATCACTTCTTTTACCAGTTTTACTGTACGGGGAACATCTGGTAAATAAGCGGCTACAAGATTTGGGGCATAGTGCATAGGTGCATCTACAGAAGTGATACGGCGTACAGGCGCATCTAAATAATCGAACCCTTCTTTTTGTATGCGGTATGCTATTTCAGAACTTACAGATGCAAAGGGCCACTGCTCTTCTACAATAACCAGCCGGTTTGTTTTTTTAACGCTTTCAAGAATCGTTACCCAGTCCAGCGGGCGGATAGTGGCCACATCTATTACTTCTGCTTCAATGCCTTCTTTGGCCAATTCTTCTGCTGCACCTAATGCAACTTTCATCATTTTATTAAAGGAAACAATTGTAACATCCTTCCCTTCTCTTTTAATGAAACATTTTCCGATGGGTAAAATATATTCTTCTTCGGGTACTTCGCCTTTTTCACCATACATTACTTCACTCTCCATAAAAACAACAGGATCGTTATCCCTGATAGCTGCTTTTAATAAACCCTTTGCATCGTAGGGATTAGAAACAGAAATAACTTTTAAGCCGGGAATATTTGCATAATAACTTTCAAAAGAAGTAGAATGCTGCGCACCTAACTGCCCGGCACTACCGGTGGCACCTCTAAATACAATAGGACAACCCACCTGCCCACCACTCATAGCCAGCATTTTAGATGCTGTATTTAATATCTGGTCTAATGCCAATACAGCAAAATTCCAGGTCATATATTCCACAATTGGGCGCAAGCCATTTTGCGCTGCACCTACAGCAATACCAGTAAACCCTAGCTCTGCTATAGGGGTATCTATCACCCTTTTTTCACCAAACTCATCCAGCATTCCCTGACTTACTTTGTATGCACCATTATATTCTGCTACTTCTTCCCCCATTAAAAATACCCTGTCATCACGTCTCATTTCTTCCTGCATGGCTTCTCTAAGGGCTTCTCTGAATGCTATTTGTCGCATATTGATTTAGTGTTTTTTTGTTATTGGTGGGCAAATTTATTCTATAACGGGCAGATGAACAAATAAGGGTTTAGGCCCGGTATAAAATAAATAAAAAGGCTGTCAAAAAAATGAACAGCCTAAAAAATTTTTTTTGAAAACAACGGGTTAATTAAGGTAAAGAACTTTACCTGCCGGGGCTTAGGCAATTTTTTTTATGAAATATTTTCTATTACCATAGCACTTGCACCGCCGCCACCATTACATATTCCGGCGGCCCCATATTGGGCATTGTTTTGTTTCAATACATTTATCAGCGTAACAATAATTCTGGCTCCGCTTGCACCCAACGGATGGCCAAGAGATACTGCTCCACCGTTTACATTTACTTTGGCAGCATCAATATTCATCCGCTTGCTGTTCTCAATACCTACCACAGCAAATGCTTCGTTCAATTCAAAATAACTGATGTCTTCCATTTTTAAACCGGCTTTAGCAATGGCTTTAGGCACGGCTATGGATGGCGTTGTGGTAAACCATTCCGGCGCCTGCTCTGCATCGGCATAACTGATAATTTTTGCAATTGGTTTTAATCCTAACTCATCTGCTTTTTCTTTGCTCATTAAAACCAGTGCTGCTGCTCCATCATTCATTGTGCTTGCGTTAGCTGCAGTAACCGTTCCGTCTTTTACAAAAGCGCCTTTCAGTTCCGGTATCTTATCAAACTTTACATTAAAAGGTTCTTCATCTTTTGAGAACAGAACAGGCTGTCCCTTACGTTGCGGAATTTCTACCGGTACAATTTCATTTTCAAATCTGCCTTCGCTAACGGCGGCCTGGCTTCGTTTGTAGCTTTCTATGGCAAATGCATCCTGATCCTCCCTGCTGATACCACATGTACTTGCGCACAACTCTGCTGCATTTCCCATGGCCATGCCATCATATACATCTGTAAGGCCATCTTTTGCCAACCCGTCAATAAAAGAAACGTTACCGTATTTATTTCCCCACCGCATGGCATCAGCATAATAAGGAACATTGCTCATGCTTTCCATACCACCTGCAACTACAATATCAGCATCACCTAACATTATACTTTGTGCGGCTTGCGAAATAGCTTTCATGCCACTGGCACATACTTTATTAATAGTAGTACAGTTTACTTCATTTGGTAAGCCTGAAAATTTTGCCGCCTGTCGTGCCGGTGCCTGCCCTAAATTGGCCTGAATAACTGAACCCATTAATACATCGTTTACCAATTCGGGTTTTACTCCTGCTTTAGCTAATGCCCCCTTTATAGCAACAGCACCCAATTGTGTGGCTGTAAAACTTTTTAGAGCACCGCCAAAACTGCCTATTGGCGTACGAACTGCAGAAATTATATACACTTCTTTCATTTATGAATTTTAAGAATGCAAAGTTAAGCCATTAACCTCCAATTAATAATTGATGTTTAAGGTTGTAATATTTATAAGGACATAATTTGTTAATTGCAAAAACTAAATGAAGAATAATTCGTTACTAACACTATGTGAGTATGTTTTTAAAAAATTATTAAGGTAAATTTGCTTTATAAAACTTTATATGTTAGTTTTGATTTATAAAATAACTGGCTTTATATATTCCTGGTTATTTTAAACCTCAAATCCTCTCTTTAGAAATACCTTTTTTATCCAATAACCAGCATTCCTTTTTATTTAAATTCATTCCTAAGAATTTTTATTTATATAAAATAAAATATTCTGTTTAACCTCTCAATCCACCTCTGCAAAAATCTCCATTAATTTAGGGTTTTGTACGCTTATGTACAAATGATAATTAACAACTATAAAGCATTTTATGGCTAAGTTTTTATTGAGGATATGTATTTTTTTTGTAATTATTTTGGGTTATACATCATGTATATCCACAAAGCCAACCACATATTTTTATGGTGCACAGGATACATTGTTTTTGGCCCAGGCAGAAGAAGTTGAACCCCGTATTCAGGCAAACGATATATTGAGCATCTCAATAAGCAGTTTAAATGATGAAGCTACAAAGGTATTTAATACGCCTAATGTTGCTTCTACCAATTCTACCACCAGCGCAGGCTCACAGGCAAGTACTGCAGGGTATCTTGTAAGTTCCGATGGTATGATACAATTACCAATACTTGGAAATATAAAAGCTGCAGGCCTTACAAAAACACGCCTTAAACAATATATAACCAATACAATTGTTGAAAAAAAATTATTGATTGATCCAATAGTTAGTATCCGGCACTTAAATTTTGAGGTAACGGTTATTGGCGAAGTAGAACACCCTACTGTAATAACTGTTCCGAGTGAAAAAATTTCTTTAATTAAGGCGCTTGGCCTTGCAGGCGATATTACAGTTTATGGTAAAAAAAATAATGTATTGCTGATAAGAGAAGATGATGGCAGAAGGCAGATAACGAGGATAGACCTTAATTCGAAAAAATTTTTAACGTCGCCTAATTATTACCTAAAGCCAGGTGATGTTTTATATGTAGAGGCAAATAAAGATAAAATAGGAAGTGTGAGCAATAAAAAAAACCTTTTGCCAACAATTTTAAGCGCACTATCTGTTGTAGCAATTGTATTAGTTAGAGTAGTAAAATAAAAAGTAGAATAAATATAATGCAGCAAAAACAAAATAGCGAGCCTTTACAGAGCCGTGAAAGCCTGATGAACCAGATAATAGCAAAATATCTTGGTTACTGGCCATTGTTTTTGCTTGCAGTAATTCTTGCCATTGGTGCTGCATACGTCTATTTAAGATATACTACACCAAAGTACGAAGCAACAGCTACATTAATTATCAAAGATGAAAAGAAAGGTTATGACGATTCAAAATTAATGGAATCGCTAAATATGATTGGTACCAAAAAGATCATTGAAAATGAAATTGAGGTTTTACAATCAAGAATATTAATGGAAAATGTTGTAAAATCTCTGCACTTATATGCCCCTGTTTATACTGATGGAAAGATTAGAGCCTCATCTGCATACACATCTTCTCCATTAACTATTGAAGTAGCCAATCCTGATGGCTTAAAGGCAGCAAAAAAAATATATTACGGTTTTGATGATAAAACGAATACAGTTTTATTAAATGGCAAAAATATAGGCTCAGTTAATGAATGGGTTAATACTGATTATGGAAAGTTGAAATTTGAATTAAACAATAAATATGTAGAGGCTAATCCCGGCAGGGCTTTTTATTTTTCCTTGATACCTGTAAAAGACGTATCTAATCAAATTTTGACTGGTTTAAAAGTAGTTGCATCAAGCAAATTATCAAGTATTATTAATTTAAGTTACAGGGATGAAGTTCCTCAAAGAGCAGAAGATATTTTGAATCAGTTGCTTGTGAACTATGATAATGCAGGTATGGTTGAAAAAAATAGTTTGGCAAAAAATACTTTGCATTTTGTTGAGGAACGTTTAAATGTTATAGCACATGACCTGGATTCGATTGAAAAAAATGTTCAACGGTATAAGTCTGGCAGCAGAGCTACAGATATAGGCACACAGGGACAATTGTATTTGCAAAATGTAAGTGCAAATGATCAAAAGCTTGGAGAAGTGAATATGCAGCTTTCAGTAATTAACCAGGTAGAAAAAGCCGTATCAACCAACGACAATGAATCAGGAGTAATGCCTTCTACACTCGGCATAAATGATCCATCTCTTACGCAGTTAATGACGGATTTACATGCAGCCCAAACTCAGTATGATAAATTGAAAAAAACTGTAGCAGAAAACAATCCCCTGATTGTTTCTGTAGCCGACCATATTGTTAAGTTAAAGCCACAGATATTAGAAAACGTACAAAGCCAGCGCCGGAATTTGGAAGCAAGTAAAGGATCATTATATGCTACAAATGGCAGGTACAACTCTATGTTAAACGCGATGCCACAGAAAGAGAGGCAGTTGGTTGATATGAGCAGGGATCAAAATATTAAAAATGGTATTTACGCTTTTTTATTACAAAAAAGAGAAGAAAGTGAATTGTCTTATGCTTCTACATTATCAGATAACAGGGTTGTAAATAATGCACAATCAGGCAAAAACCCGGTAAGCCCTAATAAAATACTTATCTACCTATGCGCCCTTGCTGCTGCAGTTGCAGTATGTATTGCCTTTATAGGGGCTAAAGAATCATTTAGCCGCAATATATTATACCGCAGCGAAGTAGAAGCATTTACCTCTATCCCTATTATTGGTGAAGTTGCATTTAATAAATCAAAGAAGGAATTAGTAATACAGGCAAAAAAAAGAAGTTTTATTGCAGAAGAATTTAGAAAAATAAGAGTGTCATTACATTTTCTGGGTATAGACTCAAATAATAAAAAAATATTAGTTACTTCAAGCATACCCGGAGAAGGAAAAAGTTTTATTGCTGCAAATCTGGCAATCAGTAATGCACTAACGGGTAAAAAAGTAGTATTGGTAGATTTGGATTTGCACAATCCTGGCTTAGGAAAAATATTTGAAAAAGAAAATGACCCCGGCGTAAGTGATTACCTGATTGGTGAAAAAGACCCTGAAGAAATAATAACCAGGGTACAAAGCCATGAAAATTTATTTTTTGTATCAGCAGGTAATCTACAGGAAAATCCATCTGAACTTTTAGTTAATAGTAAAATAGAATACTTCATAGAATATTTAAAGGGTGCTTTTGATATTATTATAATGGACACAGCTCCAATTGTTTTAGTTACAGATGCGTATATCATTTCCCCTTATGCAGATGCTACATTATTTGTAGTGCGACATAAGTTTACGCCAAAAATACTTGTAAAAAGAATTGATGATACAATCAAAATAAACCCTTTGAAAAACCCTGCCATCATATTTAATGGTGTAAAAGTGCGTGGGTTTTTCAAAAATAATTATGGTTACGGCTATAATTATGTTTATGGAGCAAAACAAAAAAATATAAAAA
>JANLQE010000401.1:0-5063 GCA_031367625.1 Bacteroidota bacterium | reverse complement strand
GGCAAGGCTGCTGGATAATTTTATGATGGATTTTGACAGGCATGAAGGGCAATGGAACTGGATGAAGATAGATGACGATAAAACCAACACGTATTATCCTGTACCCAAAGACAGGGATCAGGTATTTTTTATCAACAGCGGGGTAATACCTCATGTAGCAAAAGGCAAAAATATTTTACCTGAGCTTGAGGGTTTCCATATAAAAGCTAAGCATATAGAAAGATTCAACAGGCCCGCCCGAAATTTTGACCGGTTTTTTTTAAATGGATTATCAGAGCAGCAATGGAGCAGCCAGGTAGATCGTTTTCTGCTGAGTATGACAGATGGTGTTATTGAAACTGCATTGCATAAGCAGCCAAAGGAAATACAATCCTTTGCCGCAGAAAAAATAATCAACACCTTAAAAGAAAAAAGAAAATACTTTAAGGCTGATATGATGAAGTATTATAAATTTCTTTCCAACACCGTATCAATTACAGGTACTAATGCTGCCGATATATTTTCTATCATCAAAAATGAAGATGGTACTGCGTTGGTTTCAGTAAGTACAAAAGGCAGAGATAGTCTTGCGCCCATAGCGGGTTACAGCAGGGTATTTGTTCCTGGGTTAACAGAAGAAGTCAGGATCTATGGCCTTGAAGCAGATGATAAATTTATTGTACAGGGTGCAGCTTCCAAAATAAAATTCCGGTTTATCGGTGGCCCCGGAAACGATGAGTTTACCAATACCGGTAAAGGAAAAAAAATGCTGGTTTATGATGTGAACTTTGAGCAAAATACAATAAATGGTACAGGTATAAAGTCTAAAATAAATGATGATCCATTAAACAATACTTATACCCGGTTAAGTTATTTGTTTGATAAACGGGCGGCTTTTATTGCATTGGATTATGCAAGTGATGGTGGGCTTTTTCTGGGGGTTAAATTCAATTCCACCCCACATGGCTTCAGGCTTAGCCCTTATCGCTCTCACCAGAATATTGCTGTTACCAGGGCCGTTAATTCTTCCTCGTATCATATAAAATACAGTGGAGATTTTGTACGGGTATTCCGGCACACGAGCCTGCTCATCAGCGGCGATGTTAAGCTGCCTACCAACCGTACAGGTTTTTATGGCATCGGTAATAATACTTTTTATGATAAGTCTGTTGCTGGAGGGCATAAATATTATATAGTTCATTACAGCCTGGGAAACCTCTCTTTTTCTTTTAGGGATTCCATTAACTCCTGGCTTACGCTTAAAGGTGGGCCTGTGCTGCAGTATTTTAATATGAAGAAGGAGGATAACGAAAATAAATATATTGCCACTAAATATCCAACACTGCCTTTGGCAAATAAAGCCTTGCATGCGCAGTATTATGCCGGTGCGGAATTAGGATTAGAAGTGAATACGAGGAACAGCAAGCTGTTTCCTACACGGGGCATACTTTTTAATGTGGCGGCACAGTCTTATTTTGGTTTAAATAATTACAGTAACCAACACACGCAGGCGGCAGCAAACTTTTCTTTTTATACTGATTTCATTGCTAAAAAACATTTGGTAATTGCTTCAAACTTGGGCGCCAGTCACAGCTTTGGCAATTACCAGTTTTACCAGGGCCAAACCCTTGGTTTTAAAGAAAATCTCAGGGGCTACCGCATTCAGCGTTTTACTGGCAGAACCAGGGCTTATAACAATACTGAACTGCGATGGTATATGGGAAATGTGAATCTTTATCTTTTCAAAGGGCCTTTTGGCATACTTGGCTTTAATGATGTTGGCAGGGTATGGGCAGATGATGAAAAGTCAGCCAACTGGCACAATGGATATGGTGGAGGTATATGGCTGGCGCCATTTAATAAACTGGTACTTACTGCATGCCTTAGCTACTCCAGTGAGGAAAAAAATTTTTTATTAATAAATGCCGGGTTTCAATTTTAAACACATGAGATACTTATTTTTTTTGCTGTTATTTCCTTTTGTGGCTCCCTGTCAAACCGTACATATTCATAAAGAGAAGATCGTATATACCGGATCAGAGAAAACCAATGGGTTAGCAGATACAGTATTGTTTGGCAGGGCTAAATTGGCTATTGCGGCTTATGTAAAAAATAATGATATGCAGGCCGTTGGCGACAGCAGTATAACCACAGAGGGCATAATAGTATTGTCTTCTACTTACAGCATCATAAAAAAATTACATTACAAACTGATTTTAGTAACAGGCAATAACAGTTATCATTACCATATTGACAGTGTTTACCTCTCACAAAAAGAAAGAGGGGAAAAAGCAAAAAAAATAACCTCAAAGGAACTGGTTAAAAATATGGAAGTGAGCGGCCCTGTAGCGATGAATACAGAAATACTGCTGAACGAAATTGATATGCGGATACAGCAATTGCTGGATATGATTAAAAATGAGATTACAAAACCCGCCGGTCTGGCATCTGCATTGCAGCAGTAAATTATTTTATCAGTTAACTAAAGCGTGGCGTAAATAATACTGGAATCATAACTGCCGGTTTGGTATATCCATCTCATTTTTATATATTCATCTTTTACAAATAAAAGATACACGCTATGGAGTTAGATAATAAAATACCAGCAGATAAATTGCATATACAAACGATAGCCGTACATGCCGGTTATAACAGCGAAAGCCGGGAAGGCGATATCATGCAGCCCATACATTTATCCACCACTTTTGAAAGAAAAGAAGATGGCAACCTGAATGAATTTATTTACACCCGCAGCAGTAACCCCAACCGGGAAACTGTAGAGAAAAAAATTGCAGCAATAGAAGGTGGCTCAGAAGCTTTTGCCTTTTCTTCTGGTATGGCCGCCATTAATGCGCTGTTTGAAAACATACTGCAACCCGGCAGCCATCTCATTATTCCTGATGACTGCTATCATGGTACCAGAAACCTGGTAGATAAATTTTTTAGAAGATGGCAGGTGAATTTTTCTGAAGTGAATATGACGGATATAAATAATGTAGCCGCAGCAATAAACCCCAATACTAAATTGATCTGGATGGAAACACCCAGTAACCCACAATTAAAAATAAGTGATATTGCTGCGTTGGTGGGTATGGCTAAACAACATAAAATAGCCATAGCCTGCGATAATACTTTTGCCACTTCCCTTTTGCAGAAGCCGCTGGATATGGGCGCCGATTTTGTGATGCACTCTTCTACAAAATTCTTTAGCGGGCATTCGGATGTGCTTGGAGGAGTAATTGTGATAAAAGAAAAAACTGACATCAGCGAAAGGCTAAGGGAGTATCAGCAGATTGCCGGGGCCGTGCCTTCGCCTTTTGATTGCTGGTTGCTTAACAGAAGTTTATCCACCTTCCCCATTCGTGTTCCGCTGCAATGCAGCAATGCAATGGCATTAGCACAATATTTTTCAACACACCCAAAAATTGAACAGGTATTTTATCCCGGCCTGCCTTCGCACACCAATCATGCTATTGCTGCAAAACAAATGCAGGGTGGCTTTGGCAGCATCTTATCTATTTTGGTAAAAGCAGATAAGCAGGATGCGTTACGCTTTGCAGGTAAACTAAAAATATTTAAACATGCTACAAGCCTTGGTGGTGTAGAAAGCCTGGTAGAACACCGGCGTACTGCCGAAGGCGCACATCCCATGAGCCCTGATAATTTACTACGGGTTTCTGTAGGTATTGAGTATATTGATGATTTACTTAATGATGTAAAGAAGGCTTTAGGATAAAATATAAAAGAGCTTTGGTAAATTTAAAATAAGTCGCAATACCAAAAACCGTTGTCAAAGGGACCATCCGCATTGTCTTCTTTTATTTATTGCGAACAGGGCTTTGTGCAGGCAGGGCATTGTTGTTTGTCCAGCCCTGAACTGGAGCCCAATAAAGAAAATAAAAGTACAAGTTAACAACTAAAAGCCCAACTTAATTCCGTCCTGCTTGCACAACCCCATGTTGGGCGTAGGCAATTGTCAACGTAATGCTGGAAGAATAAATTTGTCCATTGCTGCCTGTCCATCATTTACTATTCCTTTTTTGTTGTAATTGCCTGCTGTTATTACTACTATTAAATTAAATTTCTTATTGATAAAAATTCTTTCTCCGCCATTTCCTCTTGCAATTATTAAGTCAAATTTGTTATTATTTATTTTACTCGTTTGAGTCCAAAATAGATAGCTATATCCATTTGTAGAAGAATTATTGTCTTGCAGTATTTGTGTTTTCAATGTTTCTGTAACCCAATTTTCAGAAAGTATTTGCTTGTCGTTCCACTTGCCATTATTTAAATATAGCAAACCAAACTTTAGTAAGTCTCTTGATGTTAAACGTAATCCTGATGCTGCAGCAGGGAATTTGCTTTTATTTTTTCCTCCCAAATATCTTTCCTTAAAAGAAGAGAAGTCACTTTGCATTCTTATCCATTTGTAATCTTTAATACCGAGAGGTTTAAAAAGAAACTTATCTGCAAAATAATCAATTGTCAAACCACTTGCATTTCTAATTATCTCTGCTAAAATTTGTACACCGCCACTATTATAATTCCAAACCTTTCCTGGCAAAGTGTCCATTGGCTGGCTTAAAACGTAGTCAATCGGATTTTTACTTTTTTCCATTTGTGTTTCATTGTTGGCAGAAGTTCCGTGTGGTACACTATTTTCTTCCCATTTTATACCTGAACTCATTGTAAGTAAATCCCTGATAGTTATTTTTTCGTTTTGAGGCGTTTTATAGTTAATGTAGTCGGGTAAATATTTAAAAATTGAATCGTCTATACTTTTTATTATTTTTTGTTGAATAGCTAAATCAATACAAGCTGCAACAACACTTTTTGAAATACTTCTGATGTCGTGTAAAGTGTTTGTGTCGTGCTTTGCATAGCCTAAACTCCAACCCCAACTTTCATCTTTACCCGAAAAGTAATTTTCGTAAACAAGTTTATTGTCTTTGGCAATAAGTAAACTATGAATATTTGGAAAGCTATCTTTTAAAATTAATTTAGTAAGCTCAATAATTGCATTGCTATCAATATTGGCTTTGCTGATATTGTCAATCTGGATACTGTCGTTTAAAAGTTTTGGG
>JANLQE010000374.1:0-25273 GCA_031367625.1 Bacteroidota bacterium | reverse complement strand
GTGAAGTTTAAAAAAGCAAAATCACCGGTTGACAGCATTGAAAGATTAACCTATTTAAACAGGGAACAAATAGATGGGGCGCAGCAGATTTTCGGTGCCATTTTCGGTGCTGATGCCGACCTTACCAACCCGCTGGCTTATGGCTATACTCAAAAAACAGTGAGCCTGTTTAAAGCCAATAAAGTTTTTATGGAGAAGAGTAAGAATCCTTATGCCACGCCTTTTTATTATGGAAGCAAGCCATTGCAAAGTGGTTGGATAAGCAAAGAAAACGGCGATGCTATTAAAAATTCTGCGGCGGTAATTGTAAACACGGTTGGTAATGGCCGGGTAATTAATATTGCTGATAATCCCAATTTCAGGGCTTTTTGGCTGGGCGGCAGCAAGCTGTTTATGAATGCCATTTTCTTTGGAAGAAATATTGATGCAGCAAGCGGAAGGGTTGGGGAGTAGGGATAGGCATTAAGTGATAGATAATAACCTAATGGTAAAAGGTAAATAGGAATGTGTGGGTGAATAATTAATAAAAATATGTAATTTTAAGTATGGAAACGATCATAGCAAATCCAAAGAATAAAAAAGAGTCAAAGGCTATTCTTGATTTTTTAGCATCGCTTAATGTAAAAGCCGAAGTGTATGAAAAGCGTACAAAGGAAGATATTTTAAATAGTATCGAACAAGGAGCTAAAGAAGCTAAAATGCACATTGATGGAAAAATAAATTTGCAGCATTTTTCAGATCTGCTGAATGAGTTATAAAATTGTAAATACGCCTGAAGCTGCAAAAGAGATTAAAAGACTCTTTAAAAAATATGCATCTTTAAAAGATGAGTTAATTCAACTCAATAATATACTTCAGAAAAATCCTTTTCAGGGAACGCCTCTTGGCAATAATTTATTTAAGATCCGTTTATCAATTAAAAGTAAAGGTACCGGTAAACGGGGCGGAGCCCGGATCATTACTTTTATAAGAATTATTGAAAATGAAGTGTTGATTTTGAGTATTTATGACAAGGCAGACCAGGCAAACATTACCATGGAAGAAATTAAAAAACGAATTAAAAATTTCTTATTTTAAATTGTATGCCTTCCCTAAAAAATTATCTCTCTCTCATAAAATTTTCGCATACCATTTTTGCAATGCCCTTTGCGCTGATTGGTTTTTTTTTGGGAGTAAATGAATTCATTCCTTTAAAGGATTTCTTTTCATCGAACCCATATTCATTTTACAAGATTGATTCGGAAACGTCATCCAAAATATTTTCGTTTAATTATTGGGCTACTTTATTCATTTTAATGCTTCTCTGCATGATCTTCGCCCGTTCTGCAGCTATGGCTTTTAATCGTTTTCTTGATAGAAAATTTGATGCAAAAAACCCCCGTACGGCGGTAAGGGAAATACCGGCGGGAGTGATCTCTGCAAAAAATGCTTTAGCATTTACCATTATCAGTTGCATTTTATTTATTGCATGCACTTATTTTATTAACAGCATTTGTTTCTACTTATCTCCGGTGGCATTATTTGTTATTTTATTTTACAGTTATACCAAACGCTTTACCGCACTATGCCATTTGGTATTGGGCCTGGGGCTAAGCCTGGCGCCGATTGGCGCCTACCTTGCAGTAACGGGTGTGTTTGCTCTGTTGCCCGTGTTGTTTTCTTTTGCAGTAATATTTTGGGTAAGCGGTTTTGATATTATTTATGCCCTGCAGGATGAAGGCTTTGATAAAGAAAACGAATTATATTCTATTCCTTCTGTGATGGGTAAATCAAAAGCGCTGATGGTTTCGGTATTGTTGCACGTGTTATCTGCTGTAGCCGTTATTGCAGCAGGGTTTTACGGGCATTTCGGGCTATGGTACTGGGTTGGCATTGGCGTATTTGTGGGCATGCTTATTTACCAGCATTCTATTGTAAAACCCAATGACCTTAGTAAAGTAAATATTGCTTTTATGACGGCGAACGGAATTGCTTCTGTAGTGTTTGCTGTGTTTGTTTTGCTGGATTTGTTTTTAAGGTAATATTGCTGCCAAGCTTGTTTATGTAAACCGGAAAGAGAATTTCTTGCTGCTTTATTTGTATGGCTAATATGCCTGAATTAATACTTCAATAGGAATATTTAACCTTTTATGAATTTGCCTGATCATTTCCAATGATAGCTTTCTTTTTTTATTTAGAATTTCACTTGCCCTGCTTTTCAGTCCAACCACATTAACTAAGTCTGATTGATTGTACCCTAATTGTTCCATTCTGAATTTAATTGCTTCAACCGGATCTGGAAATCCAACCGGGAAATGTTCATTTTCATAATTATCAATCAACATGCTCAGAATTTCTAATTCATCAGCATTTGCTGAGCCTTTTTTTGAGTCGAAAATGATTTCGAGCCTGGTTAAAGCCTGTTGATAATCTTTTTTTGTTTTAATTGGTTTAATAACCATGTTAAATTGTTTTAGCGTTTATTTTATCATATTCAGTATGTGTGCCAACAAAACGTATCCAAATTATATGCCCGATCTGTTTTTAAACTATAGAGGTTACACAAACTGCATTTTGCATGAGGGATAGAAGCGGAAAGCCTGGTGAAGGTTTGTGTGTGGCCATGTGCCGGACTTGCAGCGCCTGCCCGACTGTGTCATTCAGGCGGGGATAGCCCGACCCAACGGGACATGCCCAAAAGATTTCTCTGATCATTTTTTCCAAAACATTTTAATTCTTGTTTTTACATTTTCTGCAATGTTCATATAAAACATATTAATGTCTGCAATATGGTAATTCTTTTTTGTAAGAAAAATATTTCCGAAAAATTTTGGTTTGCTGGTCCACAAAACATTTTCATGAATTTGCGCATCTACAACTTTAGTAGTTACTTTATTAAAATTTTTAAGTACGCCTCCTTCATTTAATGCAGCAGTGGCGTAGGTTGTATTGCTGTTCCAAAGCAGGGGATTGGTTACTATACTTTTAAATTTTTCTTTACTGATAAAAGCTGCTGTATAATCTTTATGAAAACTACGCCAGCCCACAAAACAACCTGTTGCCAGCGAATCTTTACAGGAGGGAATGGAGGTAAAATAATTTTCGGGCGTGGGCATACCGATAAGGTATGCACAAATTAATTTGTTGTACAAAGGTTTTCCTTCAAAAAATTCTTTTAATAATCTGCCGGCATGTACAGTGCCCTGGCTATGTGCCGCAATGATGATGGGCCTTCCGTTGTTATAATGCTGCAGGTAATATTCAAAAGCAATTTTAATATCTGAATAAGCTAATTCAAAAGCCTGGTAGGCATTGGTTTTATCAGCAGTATAAAATGCCTTAAGGTTTGCCTGGCGGTAGCGTGGGGCAAATATTCTGCACTGCTCATTAAAAGCACTTGCCTGGTATAAAATAGTGGAGTAATCTGTTTTGGCATTTATGAAAGCGTCGTCAATAGGGGCATTCCAGCGGTCATCTTTTGGGCTGATTAAAGTAGTTGGGTAAATAAAAAAAACATCTGCGGAGGAATCTTTTGCATAATTTTTTCTGAGTGGTTTTGGTACACTATCCGAAGGATCCCATTTCCAGGGATGTGCAGCCCAATAATGGATGTCGCTGTAATCTGGTTTGCCATCGCTGCTTTTAAATTGATAGGCAGGTTTGTCTGCAAAATTCTTTTTACTGCAGGAAGCCGTCATTAAAACCAGTACAACAATAAAAGCGGGATAAAAAATTTTCATATCGTGTTGTGAAAAAACTCTTTTTTTAGTTTTGTAAGATGAAGGTAATGAGTAAAATTTTATCTATCTAAATTACAAATCTAAAAACCGCCTCATTATAAGACGGCTTTGTAAAGCAAAATAATTTTAAAAATTATATTCTTTTAATGCCACAGCCCACGCTCCTGCTTTCTTTTACGGTAATTTCTTTTCCTTCAGATAATTGGTTTATAGCTTCTTTTAAATGCTGCCGGTGTATGCTGGCAGGGTCTGTTGGGCTGTCATCTATTGCACCATGATAAACAAGCGTTCCATCTTTATCAAACAAAAAACATTCGGGAGTGCGCCTGGCACCAAAGGCATTGGCTACTTCGCTGTTTTTATCAATCACATAATTCCAGTTGTATTTTTGAGATGCTGCATATTTTTTCATTTTGGGGTAAGCATCATCATCATTGCGCTGGCCTTCGTTGCTGTTTAAAAGTATAACGCCTACATTCAATTTTTGTGCATAATCGCAGATAGCGTTTGTGCGCTGCTGATTTTTTATAACATACGGACAGGTATTGCAGCTAAACATTACCAATACTCCTTTATCTTTCATTACTTGCTGTATGCTTATTTCTTTACCGGATACGCTCATCATTTTTAAACCGGCTTTTGGCATTTTGCTGCCAATTGGCAATGGTTCTGCCGTGCGGAAAGCCATGCCTGCAACAGTGGCAAAAAAAGCAATGGTAAATAATATTTTTTTCATGATTATCAGTATTAATTTTTTAAAAAATAAAGTCAGGCGGTTTGTTTTTTTTGATTTCGTTAAAAAGGACCGGTGGTTATTTTTTGGCGGCGCTTTCTTCTTCTTCCCTTTGCAATGCATGTGCTTTTAAAGAGCGGATGCTTACGTTTAATTCGAAACCAATGATAAGTGCAAGCGAATTAATAAATATAAGCGCCATCACCATCATGATAGTTCCTATAGAGCCGTACAGCGCATTGTACCGGCCAAAATTATTTACAAATGCAGAAAATCCCAAAGAGGCAAGAATGCTGAGCCCGGTGGCCAGTACAACACCTGGTGAAATAAACTTCCATCTTTTTTGAACAGAAGGCACATAGCGAAAAATTAATCCAATAGCACAAAATATAAGCAGTACAATAAATAGCCACCGGGTATAAAAAATTATCTGCCGTATGGTATTATTCTGCACCATCATTTTTAGCAAAGCACCCTGCATAATTAACAGCAGCAGGTATGCCAGTAGAAGGCTGAAAATTAATACCGTAAGCCTTATTGCTATCCAGCGCTTTTGCAGGCTTTTACGTTTTTCGAAACCAATATAATTTTTATTGAAAGAACGCATCAAACCCATCATAGCATTGGAGGCAAAAAAAAGCGATAATAAAAGGCCAAAGGAAAGCAGGCCTATTTTATTGCCATCAATAAAAGAATCTACAAAATCTATTAAACTTTTGTTGTAGCCCTTTGCAGGTATCACATCAAATATTAAACTGTGTAATTGAAATTTGATTGATTTTTTTGAAATAAAAGGAAGGTTTGGTATCAGTGTAAATAAAAATAAAAAAGAAGGCGGCAGGGCCATAATAAAATTATAAGAAATAGCTGCGGCTCTTTCAGTAAGCCCCTGTGCTTTTATCTGCTGAAAAAAAAACCGGATAACATCATACAGCGGCAAGCCTTCAAAACCGGGCAGGTGAAGGTGCTTGGTCTTTTTTATTAAAAAGCCAACCGGTGTTTTGCTGATGATTATTCTTTGTATCCTGGTCAAAAAAAGTAAAGTATGAGATTAATTTATTTTTTTACTAAGTATTAAACTATCCAACGCATGTTGGTATGCTTTTGCAAATATTAAATGTTCTGCGTAAGAAGATGCAAAATTAGAATACCCTCTGAAATCTGGTTTGGCCACAAAAAAAAGATAAGTAGTAGCTGGGGCATTCAGCACTGCATCAATTGTTTTTGCAGATGGTGTGCAGATAGGGCCTGGCGGCAGGCCTGTGTGCTGATAAGTATTGTAATCAGACGGATAAGCCAGATGCCCATGCAAAATTCTTTTTAAACCAAAGTTTCTCATTGCATATTTTACTGTTGGGTCTGCTTCCAGCTTTATGCCTTTACTAATGCGGTTCATATACACACTTGCTATCGGCCCTTTGTCTTCGGGCTTATTAGTTTCTTCTTCTACAATGCTTGCAATAGTGTAAACCTGTACTGGTGTTATGTTCAGTGCAATTGCTTTTTGTTTTCTTTCATCTGTCCAGAATTTTTCCTGCTCTGCTTTTAACCTCGTAAATAATTTTTTAAAAGAACTGTTCCACTGTAATAAATAAGTGTTTGGAATGATGGCTGTCATCACGGTATTGGTATCTAATTTATAAGCAGCCAGCGAATCATTATTTGTAATAAATTTTATAACTTCCGTAGAGTCGCACTCAAAGTTTGCGCCTAATTTTTGGGCCAGGTCTTCTTTGGTACGCAGTTTATTAATGACGAGCCTTACCGGCAATTGCGAGCCCGATTTCAGCATCCGGATTAAATTGATAAGGCTACTCCCGTTTTTTATTTCATAACGGCCGGCTTTTACATTGCCGGTATATTTTACCTGCCTGGCAATTTTATCAAAAAAGAAACTGTTGGAAATTATTTTTTGATTAAGCAATTGTGTTTTTACATCAGCGTAAGTTGACCCGGTTTTTATAAACAGGTACTTGTTATCCGGCGCAGATACAGTTGGCCCAAAAATACTCCAGGCGGCGTACAATGCAAAGAGTAACAGGAAGATTAATATTGCGAAAATTATTTTTTTCATGTATGGTTTCTAAGATTAAAGGAACTGTTGCAATTTTTAATACAATAATATAAAATTATTTTTATGCTTCCGGCATTTCCACGCTGTGCATCATCCCTGTTCCAATAGCTATCTTAACCCTCTTGTACCGCATAGCATTATTCATCTTTTATATAGCAGAAAATTAATGCTCCATCTTAACAAAGTAAAATAAAAAACCCCGCTCTATGCAGGCGGGGCTGTAAATATTTTATAACCGGTATTATTTTTTGTTAGAATCAGGCAGTGTTTTAGTACCCGGCATTGGTGTAGTATTGGCCGGTACAGCCTGTTGCTGTTGCGGAACAGTGGTAGCACCTTTTAATAATTCATCATTTTTAGAACCCCCGCTGCCTTCTTTTGGTATAAATGCAGGAGACATCAGGCAAAGCAGCCCTAAAATGCCGGCAAATACCCATGTACCTTTTTCCAGCACATCTGTTGTTTGTTTTACGCCCATTAACTGGTTGCTGAAACCACCCAAAGTACCTGATAAACCGCCACCCTTAGGGTTTTGAATCAATACAATCAATCCTAATATAAGAGAAACAATAATAATTAATACACCGAATAAAGCTAACATGTTATTTTTCTTTTAGTTGTTCTATTTTGGCTGCAAAGAAAGCACTTTTAGCAGGATTGAGCAAACTTAATTTTAAATAAATATCTATGGCTTTTTCCTTTTTCCCCTGTTGTAAGTAAGCATCTGCCATTGCTTCTGTTACAACCTGATCTTCTTTATTACTTTTTTCGGCCAGGGATTGTACGGTAGCATCTAATTGCTGGTTGCCTTCCGGAAGCCTGCTTTCATGAACTTTTTTCATGGTTTTCAGCCATTCTGTAAAACTTTTAAGTTGTTTGCCCAACTTATCAGTGGGTTGTATTTCTTCGCTAAGCTTTATGCCCTGCGATGCAAAATAGTCAGTTGTGTATAATGGTTCAAAAATTAACTCATCGGTATTTTCAACTTCAGGTATTTTTTCTACCGGCAAATTATGAGGGGTTTCTTTTTCCGGATCATCGGGCTCAGGTGCTTGTTGCTGCTGCAGATTGGGGGTTTGTTCCTGGTGCACTGCAGCCTCATCATTCGTTTGTAGTTCTATTGAGCTGGTGTAATTATCCTGCACAATATTATGATGATCTTCTTTTTTTGTAAGATGATAATTTAATAAAAATGGATTGCCAAAATGCAATGCGGTGGTGGCTGCAGTATTTTCGTAATCAGCATCAGTGGCATCAGTTTTTTGTAATAAAAAAAAATGAACTGCCCCAAAATAAGGGTATTCATTTTTTGACTGCCGCAGCATATCCATGCTTTCGGAATCAGTGATTTTTTTTTGAAATATTTTTTTAAATAATTGTTGGTGCGGCATGGCAAAATTTGTGTTTAATTAACAGCATAATTACCAGTTAGAAAATATTTTATTAAATATCTCATCTACCATGGTAGTTACAATTTTGGGTGTTTCAGATGCTTCTATATCCGTCAATGTTTTATTGCCATCAAAATCAAAAGTGCGTACCAGGTCGGCTTCAAAATTTTTCTTCTCATCTAAAGTATTTTTAAAGATAAGATGAAAACCTACGTTAAGCCTGTTGCCGCTGGAGTTATTGCCCGTAATACTGATGGTGGTTACATAATATTGAGACACATAACCGCTGATATCGTAGTGAGCATCATCGTTATTGGTTTGATGCAGCCTGGTGCTGCCGATAATCTTTGATTTTAATTTTTCGGTAAGCTGTGGGCTTAATTGTGTATTTACGTACTGCGATTTATTTTCAAGATAATTTACCCTGAAGGTTTTTACTTCTACCGGAATAGGGGCAGTATCTTTAAAACCATATTTGCAGGTGGCAAAATTAAAGACACTCATCAGTAAAGCCATGCAGCAGACAATCTTAATATTTGAGAAGCTGATTTTCATAAAAATTTAAAAATACTTATTAAGTAAAGTTCAACATTCAATATTTGTAAGTGGAAACTTTTACAGATTTTCGATATCATATTCTTTTAATTTCCGGTAAAGCGTTCTTTCGCTGATACCCAGATCCAGGGAGGCATCCCTGCGCTTGCCCCTGTGTTTTTTTAAAGCTTTTATAATGAGTTCTTTTTCTTTATCTACAATGCTCAGCGATTCTTCCACATCTTCATGATGCTGTATGTTGTCATTACTGTTATTATTATTTAAGATCACCGGGGAGGAAGATTGCATATAACTGTTGCCATTGCTTGCTGTATTTAATTCTTTGTGCATAGGCATATCATTACGGAATGCGCCGCTATGCTGTGCCATTGAAGGGTTTTGTAAAAGATCAAAAAACATTTTCTTCAGTTCGTTCACATCTTTTTTCATATCAAAGAAAAGCTTGTATAAAATTTCTCTTTCATTGGCAAATTCTGTCTGGCTTACGCTTCCGCTGCCTCCGGCAAGTACAGGTAACCGTGAGTAATTGTGATCCGGCAAAAAAGAACGCAACTGCTCTGCACTGATATTTTTATCTATACTTAATACAGAAATCTGTTCTGCAATATTTTTAAGTTCCCGTACATTGCCCGGCCAGCCATAATTAATCAAACTGTTTTTTGCTTCTTCGCTCAATTGTACTGAGGTGGTTTTATACTTATCTGCAAAATCTATTGCAAACTTTCTAAAGAGTAATAAAATATCTTCTTTACGGTCTCTGAGTGCCGGAACCCTTATGGGAACTGTATTTAAACGGTAATATAAATCTTCCCTGAACCTGCCGTTGTGCGTAGATTCCAGCAGATCTTTATTGGTAGCGGCTATAACCCTTACATCTGTTTTTTGCACCTTGCTGCTGCCTACACGTATGTACTCGCCTGTTTCTAATACCCGCAACAGGCGTGCCTGGGTACCCAGGGGAAGTTCGCCAATTTCATCTAAAAAAATTGTGCCACCGCTTACTGTTTCAAAATAACCCTTTCGGCTGTCCACAGCACCGGTAAAGGAACCTTTTTCATGGCCAAATAATTCTGAATCAATAGTGCCTTCCGGAATAGCGCCACAGTTTACCGCAATAAACGGGTTGTGTTTACGGGAAGAAAGCGAATGAATGATTTGAGAAAAAATTTCTTTACCTACGCCACTTTCTCCATTTATCAATACACTTAAATCGGTATTGGCTACCTGTATTGCTACGTTTAGTGCATGGTTTAGTGCCGGCGAATTGCCTATAATTCCAAAACGGTTTTTTATTGATTGTTGATCCATATTATTCGTAGTCTATCTTTTGTATAAAATCTTTTAATTCATCAATCAAAACACGTATGTATTTAATCACAATAGCATATAGCAGATTAGGATCTACAATATCATATTCATGTGCGATCTTGTTTCGTGTTGCAAATATTTTATTTAAATTACTGATGGGTAAATCAGGATTTAAAGCACTTGCCCTTTTTAGAGCTTCGCTTATAATTTCTATTCCTCTTTCAACTATCCATTTAATATTATTAAAATAATAATTGTTTACAGATAGCCCCAATGTATCTATTTCAATAGTTTCTGCTGCTGCTAAAGCATCATATAAATATTTTAAAAGTTTTTGCCTGTCCTCAATCTGCATAAACAAGTTGTTTGCTTTTTTCAATATTTTTTTTCATATACTTGTTGGTAATTATAGTATCTGGCACCATATCTATCTTTCTTTCAAAGATGGTTTGCAGGCCCTCTTCCAGAGCAAACAAATTATCTGCATAATCCATTTTTCCTGTACCCCAACCAATAAAATTTTTAGTATTTATTTCATATAAAAAATCTAAATCACTTTTATTGTTAAAATTATTGCCCGTAACACTTCCAAATACATACAATGATTTTACAAAATGTTTTTTACAAAGGATTAATAATTTTTCTTTATTTTTTTCAATGATTGCATGCATAAATTATATTTTAATTTTACCTATTAATGTTCCTGCAGTACATGAATTTATTTTTACGAAAACGTAGTCTCCTTTTTTATAATGCAATTTTGGAAATACTGCTACCTTATTATGATCTGTACGGCCGTGCAATTCATTTTCATCTTTTTTTGAGTTGCCTTCTACCAATACTTTAAAAGTTTTGCCTACATCTTTCTGCATACTTAATAAGGAATGGCCCCGGTATAAATCTACCATTTCCTGCAACCTGCGTTTTTTTATTTCCAGTGGCACATCGTCTTTAAAGCGCCGTGCAGCCAGAGTTCCCGGCCTTTCAGAATAAAAGTACATGTAAGCCAGATCGTATTTGCAATACTCCATCAGGCTCAGTGATTGCTGGTGATCTTCTTCTGTTTCGGTACAAAACCCGGTTATCATATCAGTAGATAATCCGCAGCCGGGGATAATTTCCCTGATGCGGTTTACTTTGGCAATATACCATTCGCGGCTGTACGTTCTGTTCATCATTTGCAGCACACGGCTGCTGCCACTTTGCACCGGCAGATGAATATAACTGCAGATATTTTCATACCTGGCTATGGTAAATAAAACATCATCAGTAATATCTTTGGGATGCGAGGTAGAGAAACGTACCCTTAGCAATGGAGAAACTTCTGCTACCATCTGCATCAGCCGGGCAAACGTTACCGTTATATCCTGCTGTTCATCTGCCCAGTGATAACTATCTACGTTCTGACCCAGCAAAGTTACTTCCCGGTAGCCATCGTTAAAGAGTGTGGTACATTCCTGTACAATGCTGGCTGCATTGCGGCTACGCTCCCGCCCACGGGTAAAAGGCACCACACAAAACGAACACATATTATTGCAGCCCCGCATAATGCTTACGAATGCTGTAACGCCATTACTGTTAAGGCGGATGGGAGAAATATCTGCATAAGTTTCTTCCCGGCTTAATAAAACATTTACGGCTTTCTGGCCGCTTTCTGCTTCCTCAATTAATGCCGGTAAACTTCTGTATGCATCAGGGCCTACAACAATATCTACCAATTTTTCTTCTTCTATAAAAACCGCCTTTAGCCGCTCGGCCATGCAACCCAATACACCTACAATAAGGCCGGGATTATTTTTTTTTATACTGCGGAATTCGGTCAGCCGTTTCCTCACCGTCATCTCTGCTTTTTCTCTTATAGAGCAGGTATTGATCAATATCAGATCTGCTTTATCTGGTTGGGTAGTGGCAGCAAACCCTTCGCCCTGTAAAATAGCTGCAACCACTTCGCTGTCTGCAAAATTCATGGCGCAACCATAACTTTCTATATAAAAATGTTTTTTACCGGTATTATTTAATGCTGTTATTGCTGCAAAAGCTTCGCCCTGCCTGGCCTCATTATGAGTTTTATTTAGAAGAAGATCCTGCATGTGAAATAATAAATTTTAAGAGGGCAAAGATAGCTTAAAATTATAAAATTGGTGACAGGATGTCAGCAAAACTTGTTAATTATCCTTGGGGTAACGGGCAAGTTATAATACTATTTATATTTTATTTTCCAGGTGGGTCTCTGCCCCGGATATGTGGGCAGGCTAATTGTGGAAAATAAAAAGAGGCTGAACATTATTCAGCCTCTTTAAATAAGTTAATAAACTGCTTATTAATTTTTTTTCTTTTTCCTGGCGGCTTCTTTCATTTCCTGTAATATTTCTTCCGAGGTTTTTAGCCGTTCGTTATCTTCTTTCTTTTTAATGTACATCACAAAATCTTTGTAGAGGGCTTTATTGTTTTTCATAACAATTTTAATGGTAATTTTTTCTTCTTTACAGTCACGGTCTATCCATAAACTGTTGCCATAAAATTTTCCGTAACTGCTGCTGAAGATAAGATGTGTACTATCCAGCGGCATATAATTTCCATTAGATAAAAGCCCATCAATATTGATGTAATTATATGTTCCTTTTTTTAAACTGTCTGTATATAGGTTTACATAAATACTATCCACCTTTTGCGCTTTTGCAGCAGAGAAGGAAAAAATAAAAGCGAGGAGTACAAGTGTTTTCAATTAAAATATGTTTCAGCAAAGATGCTTTAAAAAGGGGCATTTATAGTTAATGAGGTCTTAAAAGATGATACAAACCTCTAACCGCTGAGCATAGGAGATGTAGAGGTTGCGCTGAAGAATCACGGAAAAGAAAAAGCATCATTGCCCAAACTAGACCTTTCTCTGCGAAAATTCTTTTTAACTCCTTTACTCTGTGGTAAAAATATTAATTGGAAATACCTACCCGCTGATGTACATATTCATTTTTAGTTATTTCATTCAGCATACACATGGCCAGGTCTCCGGCATTTATTTTATAATTATTGGGTATGGGCAGGCGATTTGCTGCAGTATGATATATGCCCGTAGCTGGTGCATCAATAATATCCGGTGGGCAAACGACTGTCCATTCAAGCGATGAAGCTTTTAAGAATTGGTATGCTTTAAAATGTTCTTTTGCTACTGCAAGAAATTTTTCCGGAAATTCCGGGGTATCCATAATAATTTCTCCCTCTTCATTATCAAGACTGCCCATGCCGCCTACGGCTATAATTCTTTTCAGCTTAGCCTTTTCCATTTGGACTGCAATGTTTTTCATGCCGAGCGAACGGCTTTTATCCGTTCCGTCTAAAGCCCCGCCCAGGGCAGAAAGTATGGCATCGCTGCCACTAACGGCTTCAAATACCTGCTGTTCATCAAACAGTGCACCGGGTATCAGGTGCAACTTTTCATTTTCATCAAACCCCGCTGTAAAAACATTTCTTCCAAACGCTTTTACTGAATACCCTTTATACAGTGCCTGCTTTACCAGGTGTTTTCCAACCATACCGGTAGCCCCAAAAATTGTTATAATCATTTTACAAATTTATACTTTTAAAACATGCTGAATTCTACAGGCTTTTTTTTAATGACTGCATTGGCAAACGGGTACAAAGAAATTATTTTAAAATGTTTTTCCCTGGCATATTCTGTTCCACGGCTTACTAACCGGTAACCACGTTTTTCCCTTTTAAAGTATCACTAACTTCTGTATGGTCAATGATCATTATGCCCGGTTCAGGAAGTAAATAGGTCATTTCTGCCAGATCGTTGCCGTCCGTTTTTATGAAAAATTTCCCCCTGTTGCCAGTTTCTGTGTATTGAATAAGCATAATTCTATTTTGTGAAATGTATAATATTTTTTTTATTCTCAAAAATCTGTCACATATTTGCATCCTGAATGATAAATGCAAATTTAAATACTAAAACATGGTGCTGGCATATCAATTTTTGATTGTGCCGCCGCTGTATTTGTTATTATAAAATATTAAAGCCCCGACACAAGTGTTGGGGCTTTTTAATTATAAAAAATGAAGAAGATTTTATTTACTACCTCCTATAAAAAAATACTGGCAGACGTCTATACGCCGGTAGGCATTTACCTCCGTCTTCGGGACAGGTTCAGGGATACTATTTTGCTCGAAAGCAGCGATTTTCATGTAAGTGAAAACAGTTATTCTATCATCGGTATTAATGCTATTGCAGGTATAGAAATTACGGATAAAACTTCAATGGAATTTAAACTTCCCGGCCAGCAGGCTGAGAAACTGAACTTAAGCAGCAGCAATAATTTAGCCGGTGCACTACAACAATTTATGAACCGTTTTCAAATAGAAGAAACTGCTGTAAAACCCGTAAATATTGCGCAGGGCATTTTTGGATATACATCTTATGATGCGGTTTCCTTTTTTGAAAATATTAAATTCAATGAGGCTAAACAAATTGCAGATGTTGAAAATATTATCCCGCTTGTGCGGTACAGGCTTTATCAATATGTAATTATCATCAACCATTTTAAAGATGAAATATACATTTGTGAAAACCATTTTGCAGGATTGGAGAGTAAAATAGCCGATGTAGAAAATGGTATCAGGAGTAAAGATGTGCCCCTGTTTCCGTTCGCTGTAAAAGGAAAAGAAGTTGCTAACATTACCGATGATGAATATAAAAAAATGGTACAAAAAGGTATAGATGCGTGCCATAGGGGAGATGTGTTTCAGATAGTACTCAGCCGCAGGTTTCAGCAACAATTTAGTGGGGATGAATTTAATGTTTACCGGGCATTGCGGAGCGTAAACCCCAGCCCCTATCTTTTTTATTTTGATTATGGCGATTATAAATTAACAGGCTCATCTCCCGAAAGCCAGGTGATTATTGAGAATGGCAAAGCCATTGTACATCCCATTGCTGGCACGTTTAAACGCAGTGGCGATGATGAAACGGATAAGGCACTGGCTGTAGCACTGGAAGCAGATAAAAAAGAAAATGCCGAACATGTAATGCTGGTGGACCTGGCAAGAAATGATTTAAGCAGGGTATGCAGTAATGTGATTGTTACACAATTTAAAAAAGTAAATTTTTATTCTCATGTCATTCATTTGGTAAGTGAAGTGCAGGGCGATATTGACGAAGAAAAAAACCCATTTAAGATTTTGGGCAGCACTTTTCCGGCGGGTACTTTAAGTGGCGCACCCAAGTATAAAGCCATGCAGATTATTGATGCAAATGAAAAAACAGCACGCGGATTTTATGGCGGAACGATTGGGTTTATTGGCTTTGACGGCAGTTGCAATCATGCTATTATGATCCGCACTTTTCTTAGTAAAAATAATACACTTATTTACCAGGCTGGTGCAGGAGTAGTAGCTGCAAGTAAACCTGAAAGTGAATTGCAGGAAGTGAACAATAAATTAGGCGCATTAAAAAAAGCAATTGAAATGGCACAAACGATTACCAACTAAAATTAGCAATGTGACAAAAATATTAGTCTTCGATAATTACGATTCATTTACCTACAACCTGGTACACCTGGTAGAAAAAATTCTGCATATAAAAGCAGATGTGTTTCGTAATGATGAAATAGCCCTGGAAAAAGTAAAGGCGTATGATAAAATTATTTTATCTCCGGGGCCGGGTATCCCCTGCGAAGCAGGATTATTATTGCCGTTGATAAAAGAATATGCAGCTACCAAACCTATACTGGGCGTGTGTTTGGGGCACCAGGCAATCGGTGAGGCTTTTGGCGGCACATTAATTAATTTAGATACGGTGTATCACGGTGTGGCAACACCGGTAAAAATTCTAAATAAAAATTCAGAAATTTTAAAGGGATTAGCTGATGAAATAGAAGTAGGAAGATACCATAGCTGGATTATTGATAATAAAAATTTTCCGGAAGACCTGGAAATTACGGCAGTGGATGAAAATAATTATATCATGGCTTTGCAGCATAAAAAATATGATATACAGGGTGTGCAGTTTCACCCGGAAAGTGTACTTACGCCTTGTGGGGAAACAATCATGCGCAATTGGTTAACGGCATAATGTTTAATAAAAAAGTAGAAAAATAATAAACTATAAAATTAAGCCCCCATTTAGGGATAGGGTATGAAAAAGATTTTAAATTATTTATTCGAGTATAAAACTTTAAGCCGGCAAATGGCAAAAGAAGTATTGGTAAATATTTCTAATGGTTTATATACTGATGCAGAAATAGCTTCGTTTATAACGGTCTATCTTATGCGGAGTATTGCCATTGATGAATTACTGGGCTTTAAAGATGCACTGTTGCAACTTGCCCTTACCGTAGATGTAAGCAGCCATGATACACTGGATATTGCAGGCACCGGCGGCGATGGAAAAAATACCTTTAATATTAGTACCCTTAGTTGTTTTATTGTAGCAGGTACCGGCAATAAAGTGGCCAAGCATGGTAATTACGGGTCGTCTTCCATCAGTGGCTCATCTAATGTAATGGAACAGTTAGGCTATCAATTTAAAACCGATAGCAGTGTATTGAACAGAGAACTGGAAGAAGCCAATATCTGCTTTTTACATGCGCCATTATTTCACCCGGCATTAAAAGCCGTAAGCAGTATCCGGAAAAATTTAGGGGTACGCACTTTTTTTAATATGCTTGGGCCGATGGTAAATCCTGCATCGCCATCTTACCAGTTAGTAGGTGTTTATAACCTGGAGATGGCAAGAATATATAATTATATGCTTCAACAGGGCGACACGGCTTTTACAATTATTCACAGCCTGGATGGATACGATGAAATATCTTTAACAGGAGATACAAAAATCATTACCAATAAAGGAGAAAAAATAATGACGGCTGAAGCTTTGGGAAAACGCACCGTATTGCCTGCAGATATTTATGGCGGCAACTCTACTGAAGAAGCTGCCGCTATATTTTTAAAAATTATAAAGGGCCAAGGTAGCTGGGCACAAAATGCGGTAGTGCTGGCCAATGCCGCCATGGCACTGCATTGTACAGCAAAATATAAAGATTATGAAAGCTGCTACCAGTTGGCGGTAGAGAGCCTGGAAGGAGGTAAAGCTTATCAATCTTTAAAAACTTTAATGCCATAGCATGGATATACTGGATAAAATTATTGCGTATAAAAGAGAAGAGGTAGCAGTAAGAAAATTGCTTACACCAGCCGGAGAATTAAAGCAAAGTATATATTTTGAAAGAACATGCTTATCACTTAAACAAAATTTATTAAAAGAAAATTCCACTGGCATTATTGCAGAGTTTAAAAGAAAATCTCCATCCAAAGGTTTTATTAATCAACATGCAGATGTGGCGCAGGTAACAAAAGATTATACCTTCTACGGTGCAAGCGGATTATCAATATTGACAGACCATCATTTTTTTGGAGGTGATACACAGGATTTAGTACAGGCGAGAGTAAACAATATCCCGATTTTGCGTAAAGATTTTATCATTGACCCTTACCAGATATTAGCCACAAAGGCAATGGGCGCCGATGTTATATTATTAATAGCCGCATGTTTATCTGTAACTGAAGTAAAAGAATTAGCCGCTTATGCAAAACAAACAGGGTTAGAAGTTTTGCTTGAGCTGCATGATGAAAATGAATTATTGCATATTTGTAATGACGTAGATATGGTAGGCATCAATAACCGTAATTTAAAAACTTTCCGGGTAGATTTAAACCGTTCTATACAACTAAGCAAATTAATTTCTGCAGATAAAATAAAAATTGCAGAAAGCGGTATAGATAATTTTCAAACGGTCAAACGCTTTAAAGACGCAGGGTATAAAGGTTTTCTTATCGGCGAAACATTTATGAAAGAAACCAATCCCGGCCACGCATTTAAAAAATTTGTAACAGAAATAAAATAATAATTTATGAATATTAAAGTGTGCGGCATTACTGCATTAAAGCAATTGAAACAATTAGATGGATTGGATATTAGCTTTGCAGGATTAATTTTTTACAAACAGTCTCCACGTTATGTGGGCGATAAAATTTCTAAAAAAGAAATAAAGAATGCCGATCTGGATATAAAAACCGTAGGCGTTTTTGTAAATGCAGATTATGAGGAAATTATGAAAACCGTAGAAACTTACGGTCTGGATATTGTTCAGTTGCATGGCGATGAATCTCCCCATTTATGTGAGCAGGTTTCCGGAGAAATAGAAGTGATAAAGGCCTTCAGGATAGATGATGCCAGCGATAAATCTATAGATTATATGGTTGCCGGTTATGATGAGGTATGCGATTATTATTTATTTGATGCATCTGCAAAAGGCACGTTCGGCGGCAGTGGCGAAAAGTTTGACTGGAAAAAAATTGCAGACAGTAAAATAGAAAAGCCATTTTTTTTAAGCGGTGGTATTTCTCCCACAGATGGCCCAAAGGTAAAGGCATTTAAACATCCTGATTTTTATGGTGTTGATATCAACAGCCGTTTTGAAAAAGAGCCCGGCATAAAAGATATGGCATTGGTGCTGCAGTTTAAACTTGGGATAAAATAGTATAACCGGCAGATTATTTATTGGGGCTGTCAGCTATATACAATAATCAGCAGCAGTTCCGGCTATTCGCTGCAAGCCGCTCCGCCAAAGGCGGATGGCTTTCCGCTTCTATCCGGCAGCCATCCAGCCTCTGGTTCAACCGGCAACAATCATACGAAATGTCTATAAAAAATGAAGGCCAAAACCTTTTAAACTTTTTAAACCTTTAACTTCATGAACACATTACTCAATCCGGATAAGCAGGGCTATTACGGAGATTTTGGCGGAGCTTTTATCCCTGAAATGCTGCATCCAAATGTAGAAGAACTAAGAAAAAATTACCGTAAAATAATTTCATCAAAAAAATTTCAATCTGCCTGTAATCAATTATTAAAAGATTATGTCGGCAGGCCTACGCCATTGTATTTTGCCCAAAATTTAAGCCGTGAATTTGGTACTGATATTTATCTTAAAAGAGAAGACCTGTGCCATACCGGCGCACACAAAATAAATAATACTATCGGGCAAATTTTAATTGCAGAATATCTTGGCAAAAAAAGAATTATTGCAGAAACCGGCGCAGGTCAGCATGGTGTTGCTACTGCTACAGTGTGTGCATTAAAGGGGCTGGAATGTATTGTATATATGGGTGAAAAAGATATTGAGCGGCAGGCACCAAATGTAGCGAGGATGAAAATGCTGGGAGCAACTGTAGTACCTGCAACAAGTGGAAGTAAAACCCTTAAAGACGCTACCAATGAAGCTATCCGTGATTGGATAAATCACCCGGAAGATACGCATTACATCATCGGGAGTGTGGTAGGCCCACATCCGTATCCGGATATGGTAGCCAGGTTTCAGAGCGTTATCAGCAGAGAAATAAAAAAACAATTATTAAAAGCAACCGGTAAAAGGTTACCTACCCATGTAATTGCCTGTGTGGGCGGCGGAAGCAATGCAGCAGGTGCATTTTATCATTTTATAAAAGAGAAAAAAGTAAAACTGATTGCAGTAGAAGCCGCAGGTTGCGGAATTGACAGCGGTAAAACTGCTGCCACTACTCAATTAGGAACGATGGGCATTTTGCATGGCAGTAAAAGCTTACTGATGCAGACTGCAGATGGCCAGGTAGTAGAGCCACACAGCATTTCAGCCGGACTCGATTATCCGGGTATTGGGCCGCTTCATGCAAATTTATTTAGTACTAAAAGAGCAATTTTTTTAAGTGCAACAGATAACGAAGCATTGCAGGCAGCATTTCATCTTGCAAAAACAGAAGGCATTATACCGGCATTGGAAACAGCCCACGCCCTTGCTGTTTTAAAAGATATAAAATTTAAAAAGAATGATACCGTAGTAATTTGCCTTAGCGGAAGAGGAGATAAAGATCTTGACACTTACATGAACTATTTATAAAACTTCCCTGGATTTATGAACAAGCTTGATAAACTTTTTACGCAAAAACAACACCGCATTCTTAATATATTTTGCACTGCCGGTTATCCCGCAATGGATAGCCTGACCAGAGTGATACCCGCCCTGCAGGAACACGGCGCAGATATTATTGAAGTAGGCATTCCTTACAGCGACCCCATTGCAGATGGCCCCGTTATTCAGCAAAGTAATATGCAGGCACTGCAAAACGGAATGACGATTAAACTGTTATTTGAACAATTAAATGAGCTTAAAGAAAAAATAAAGATCCCCGTTATACTAATGGGATATTTAAACCCGGTATTGCAATACGGTATAGAGCGGTTCTGCGAAGATGCAGCCGCCACAGGCGTTTCGGGTATTATATTGCCTGATCTTCCTATGTATGAGTATGAGCATTTATATAAGCCTGTTTTTGAAAAACACAAACTTCATTTTATATTTTTAATAAGTCCGCAAACAACTGACGAACGCATAAAAAAAGCCGATAAACTAAGCAGCGGTTTTTTATACGCCGTATCTTCTTCTGCTACTACAGGCAATAATAATTCTTTTGACAGCCAGGAAACTTATTTTAAAAAATTAAAAAACAGTAAACTCAAAAACCCAATACTTATTGGATTTGGAATAAAAGATAAACAAACATTTGATACCGCCTGTAAATATGCAGCCGGTGCTATAATAGGCAGCGCTTATATAAAAGCAATTGCAGATAGTGAAAATATCAATTTTGAAACGGCATCGTTTATCAATGATATTACGGGAGGAAGTTTGTAGTAACCTGTTAATTATTTTTAATCCCGTTTCAGAAACCAGATAAAAATTTTAAATTGCATTTTTAAAAATAACCGATACGATCTAAAAAAAAATCACTGATGAAAAAATATCTTTTCTTTTTACTGTTACTTCCTGCTATCAGCTTTTCACAGGCAAAAAAAAATAAGGCTGACGAAAAAAAAGCAGAATCAAAAACAATTGTTTCAAAGAAAGCAGTAGTAGACAGACCTGCCGACGGGTTTTTAATAAATGGAAATATAACCGGCTATACTGACGGAACACAAGTGAATTTATTAAATGCCAACACCGGTGCGCCGGAAGCCAGTGCCAAATTGCTGAAAGGAAAATTTACCTTAACTGGTAAAATGCCCTTTCCTGATTTCAGGTTAATTGCAGTAAATAATGAACAGCGGTATATCAGTTTATTTTTAGATAATAGTGTAATAAACATTACAGCAAATAAGGATTCCATTCAAAAAGCTGTTGTAAGCGGGTCTGCATCGCACAACGAATTTATGGAATACAATACCGCAATAAGCCCTTATGAAGGCTTGATGAACCAGCAGGGTAATTATAGTGCTGCATTTATGGGGCAGGCTGCTGCTGTATTGGAAAAGTTTGTGACGCAACATCCCAATTCATACATTTCTCCCTTAGCTATTTACCGGTACAATCAGCTTACCAGTAACGGTGAAAAGATGGAACAATTATTTAGTGGTTTGTCGGTTTCCGTAAAATCGTCACCAATAGGAAATTATATTATTCAGCAAATTGCAGAAAGCAAAAAAAATCCGATAGGTAAACCATTGGGAGATTTTTCTCAGCCGGATACCTCGGGCCATGCCGTTTCTCTTTCTTCTTTAAAAGGTAAATATGTGCTGGTAGATTTTTGGGCAAGCTGGTGTGGACCTTGCCGGGCAGAGAACCCGAATGTAGTGAGGATGTACAATAAATTTAAAGACAAAAAATTTACGGTGCTTGGCGTATCACTTGATAAAAGCAAGCAACCCTGGTTAGATGCAATAAATGCTGATGCCCTTACGTGGACGCATGTTAGCGACCTCCAGGGCTGGAACAATTCTGTTGCACAACAGTTTCAGATATTAGCCATACCACAGAATTTTTTATTAGACCCCCAGGGAAATGTAATAGGCAAAAATCTTCGTGGTGCCGCACTGGAGTATAAATTGAATAATTTATTGCAATAATGGTTTAATTTTAAACAATTATAATACCATTGTGTTCAACTTTCTTTTGTACAACTGCACGGTGTTTTCCAATCCAAGGTAAATGGCATCGCAGATGAGAGCATGGCCGATAGAAACTTCCAGCAGGCCGGGAATATGGGTGGCAAAATAATGGAGATTTTGTAAATCCAGATCGTGCCCTGCATTAATACCAAGTGCCAGCTCATTAGCTTTTTTTGCGGCAGCAATATAAGGGTCTATGGCAATTTGTTTATGATCCACGTCATAAGCCACAGCATAGCTTTCAGTGTATAATTCAATCCTGTCTGTGCCCGTTGTTTTTGCAGCTTCAATCATTTCTATTACGGGATCTACAAAAATAGAAACACGTATGCCTGCATTTTTAAATTGACTGATTATGGTTTTTAAATATTGCTGATGCGTAATTGTATCCCAGCCATGATTGCTGGTAAGCTGGTCCAATGAATCGGGAACCAGGGTTACCTGCGTAGGATTATTTGCCAGTACCAGTTGAACAAATTTTTCTTCGTTTGGGTTTCCTTCTATATTAAATTCTGTGGTGATTATTTTTTTTAAAGCATAAACATCTGCATAGCGGATATGCCTTTCATCGGGCCGGGGGTGAACAGTAATGCCATCTGCCCCAAAAAATTCGATGTCTCTTGCCACCTGCAGCAGGTCGGGATTAAGGCCGCCACGGGAATTTCTCAGCGTGGCTATTTTATTAATGTTTACGGATAATTTTATCATACAGTTTAGTTTTTACAAAGATAAAAAATGCCAATAATAAAGCTATTCTTAAACGGTCAATTTTATCATGTATTCATATTAACTTTACATTATCTTAACGATTAATACCTGATAAAGTTGTACTCCATTTTTTTCAATAAACTATGTTTTCGGTGGAGAAGCACCTGTCTCTGCGCTCAAATTTACAGTGCAACAGTGTAGCCTGATTTGTTTTTCGATTTATGGTAACCCGTGGTTGATTACCCCATTTTTATTTTTCACTTTTATCTTTTTCCTTTAGCTTCGCTTCTTAATGCAATTATCTACCAAACATCTCCTGGGCATTAAAGAGCTTACTACGGAAGATATTTCAATTATTTTATCTACAGCACAGCAGTTTAAAGAGGTATTACAACGGCCAATTAAAAAAGTTCCATCCTTACGGGATGTAACAATTGTAAATCTTTTTTACGAAAATAGTACACGTACGAGAATATCTTTTGAGCTGGCAGAAAAAAGGTTAAGTGCAGATACCATAAACTTTGCAGCATCAGCTTCTTCGGTATCCAAAGGAGAAACCCTTTTAGATACCGTAAATAATATCCTGAGCATGAAAGTAGATATGGTGGTTATGCGGCATAATGCCAGTGGCGCCCCTCACTTTTTAGCAAAACATTTGCCCGGTACTGCAATCATAAATGCCGGTGATGGTATAAACGAACATCCTACGCAGGCATTACTGGACGCTTTTTCTATACTGGAAAAAACTGGCTCTCTGCAGGGAAGAAAAATATTATTGATTGGGGATATTATGCACTCAAGAGTAGCGCTAAGCAATATATATTTATTAAAGAAAATGGGGGCAGAGGTTATGCTGGCAGGTCCGCCAACTTTAATTCCGTCATACATACAGCAAGCCTTTGATATACAGGTAGAATATAATTTAAAAAGAGCATTACAATGGTGTGATGTAGCCAATGTACTTCGTATTCAGTTAGAGCGGCAAAATCAGGTTTTATTTTCTTCTTTAAGAGAATATAATCTTGCTTATGGTGTTACAAAAAAATTACTGGCCGAAGTGGGTAAAGAGATTGTAATTATGCATCCCGGCCCTATTAACAGAGGAGTAGAAATAGATAGTGATGTGGCAGACAGTGGCCAATCTATTATATTACAGCAGGTAGAAAATGGTGTAGCAGTACGAATGGCAGTACTATATTTGCTTGCCGGAAAAAAAACTGAGTAAGTGTATAGGTCAATGATAAATAGTTAATAGGAATAGTCACTACAATATTGCAGGTAAGGTAAAGAGTATATTTTTTATTGTCAGCATTCGCAATAGATGATAAGCAATTACACCAATTTAAAAACGAATTTCTTAAACGATTTAAACCCTTTATTCCTTTATGCAACGAATCTGTTTATTTCCCGGCACTTTTGATCCCGTAACATTGGGCCATACCGATATTATAGACAGGGCCCTGCCTCTGTTTGATAAACTGATAATCGGTATTGGCAGAAACATAAATAAAGAACCCATGTTTACAGAACAGCAGCGGATTGAATGGGTAAGGGATATTTATAAAAATAACGATAAGGTAGAAGCTGTGCTGTATGAGGGCCTTACGGTGGATTGCTGTAAAAAGGTAGGAGCTAATTTTATTTTGCGTGGCATACGGTATGTAAATGATTTTGAATACGAAAAGGCCATTGCAGATATGAACCGTAGCCTTGCCCATAACATCGAAACTATTTTTCTTACCTGTCTCCCTCAATACACTTCGGTGGCCTCTACACTTGTACGTGATGTATTAAGAAACGGCGGGGAAGTAGCCAATTTTTTGCCGGATGTAGTAAATGAAACCATCAGAAAAAATAAAAATCTTGGAAAATAACAGTATCTGGTTCAATAAAAATTTACAGCTTGCGGATCTAAAAAAGCTTAGCCCTGATACGCTAAGCGATCATCTGGGGATGCAGTGGGAGGATATTGGCCCCGATTTTTTAAAGCTTAAAATGCCGGTAGATGACCGTACCCGGCAGCCTTATGGATTACTGCATGGCGGCGCCAGTTGTGCCCTGGCCGAAACTGTGGGCGGAATAGCTTCGCATTTGGTAATGGATGCAGATAAATTTATTTGTGTAGGGCTGGAAATTAATGCTAACCATTTACGCAGTGCCAGGGATGGCTTTGTTACGGCTACTGCATCTCCATTACATCTTGGCAGTACCACGCATGTATGGGATATTAAAATACATGATGATACAGGCAGATTAATTTGTGTAAGCAGGCTCACAGTTGCTATACTGCAAAAAAAATAAATTTAAAATATATTCATCTCCTTCTTGTGGTGTAAAGAAGGAGTAAGGTTATGGCATATCAAAAAAATCACTCAGTATATCTTTAATATTCTGATAAGTGTTGGCAACAGGTATTTGAATGTCTTTCGTTTTAAACCATTTAATTTGAGTGATGTCTTCTTCAGTTTGTGGCTGTAACTGTTGCTTGCTGCTGCAGGTAAGATAATACCAATGGGTTATTTTTAAAAAATGTTTTCCAAATTCGTTATAGGTATGATAAGTTTCATTAATCTTCTTTTTAAGCATTAAATTTTTGGCTCCTGTTTCTTCTTCAATCTCACGCTGTGCACCTGCTTCAGGCGTTTCATTTTTCTCTATTTTGCCTTTTGGCAGATCCCATTTACCCCTGCGTAAAATAAATAAAATATCTTTGCTTTCATTTTGTACAATACCTCCGGCAGCTTCTATAATAGTAAAATGTTTAAAAAAAGCTTTTTTTAATTTTTCAAGGTCTTTGCTTATAATGATGCC
>JANLQE010000365.1:0-3744 GCA_031367625.1 Bacteroidota bacterium | reverse complement strand
AAAGTAGCTTTAGATTCTTTAAGACCTTCCATATCTACGGAGGCAAGATCCCAGCCGCCTTCTTCCATGCTATGCTTAAATTTTTCGCCATAGTTCATAATGCCGGCTTCAATCATTTCTCTCATCAGATCATTTCCTTCCCGGGTTCTTTCGCCCACACCTGCAAACACCGAAACACCACTGTATGATTTTGCAATATTATTGATCAATTCCTGTATCAAAACCGTTTTACCTACACCTGCACCACCAAACAAACCGATCTTACCACCTTTTGCATAAGGCTCAATCAGGTCAATAACTTTAATACCGGTGAAAAGAATTTCATTGGCCGTACTGAGGTCTTCAAATAAAGGTGGCTTGGCGTGAATAGGGCGGCCGTTTACTTTGCTCACCTGTGGCAAACCATCAATGGCATCCCCGGTTACATTAAACAAGCGTCCTTTAATTGCATCGCCCACGGGCATTGCAATTGGCTTGCCGGTATCAACCACCTTTGTACCACGAACCAGGCCTTCTGTACCGTCCATTGCAATAGTTCTTACACTATCTTCTCCCAAATGCTGCTGTACTTCCAGCACTAATTTATCGCCGTTATCACGAATCAGTTCAAGGGCATTTAAAATTTCCGGAAGTTTGGAATCATTATCAAACTGCACATCTACAACTGCCCCAATGATGGATTTTACTTTACCTGTATTGGCCATAACAAATATTTAAAATATATAAGGTGTAATTTTGAGCCGCAAAGGTAGGGTTTGAAGGTTGTATTTAAAAATCAGAACAAGGTTTTTTTGGGTTATCCGCAAAGAAGCAGTTATGGTCACCGTTGTTGTATCACCTGCCAATTTTCAGTAGTATGCAACACTACTTTTGCCTGCACTTATACAACCTAATGTTATACCATATTTATTAAATCGAGTTTAATATTAAATCTTGTTTTCAAGGTGTTTACCAATTGGCTCCTGTAGCGGCTCTTTCCTAAATCATACTTTTCTACTGTTTACAAAATCTAAATTTTTTGATATAAATTGCCACTTATTTTCGCTTAAATTGGTGGTATAGTTTGTCATACTATTTTTTGCCGCAAAAGATTTTGACAAAAATCATTAAAATAAATTATGCAAACAGATTTTCTCGTTATCGGATCAGGAATTGCAGGCCTTACTTATGCATTGAAAGTAGCACAGGATTGTCCGGATAAAACCATTACCATCCTTACTAAAACACAAAGTGATGAAACCAATACAAAGTACGCACAGGGCGGAATTGCAGGGGTAATGGATTTTGATCATGATAGTTTTTCAAAACACATTGAAGATACATTGATAGCCGGTGACGGGCTTTGCAACAGGCATATAGTAGAAATTGTGGTAGAAGAAGGTGTGCAAAGAATAAATGAATTAATAGCCTGGGGTGCACAATTTGACAAAGAACCCGATGGCTATTTTAAACTGGGCAAAGAAGGCGGCCATAGCGAGAACCGGATACTGCATCATAAAGATATTACCGGCCGGGAAATGGAAAGGGCCCTGCTGGAAGCAATAAAAAAATGCAGCAACATACAACTCATCAGCCATTGCTTTGTACTGGATATAATTACACAGCACCACCTCGGCTATCTGGTTACAAAATCTACCCCCGATATAGAATGTTATGGTGTATATATATTAAACCTTACCACAAAAAAAATTGAAAAAATTATTGCCAGAGTTACTATGCTGGCATCTGGCGGTAACGGCCAGGTATATAGAAGCACTACTAACCCTGCCATTGCAACCGGCGATGGTGTGGCCATGATATACCGGGCTAAAGGGAGAATAGAAAATATGGAGTTTATACAGTTTCACCCCACTGCTTTGTACGAGGCAGGTGTACGTGGGCAATCTTTTTTAATAACGGAAGCGGTTAGGGGCGATGGGGGTATTTTACGTAATCAACAGGGCGAAGCATTTATGGAGCGCTACGATAGCCGCAAAGATTTAGCTCCAAGAGATATTGTTGCAAGAGCCATAGACAGTGAGATGAAAATTAACGGTACCGAACATGTTTATCTTGATTGCCGGCACATGGATCAGCAAAAATTTATTGAACACTTTCCCAACATTTATGCAAAATGTTTAAGCACCGGCATAGATGTTTCTAAGGATATGATCCCCGTATCGCCAGCAGCACATTACAGTTGCGGCGGTGTAAAAACGGATGAGTGGGGCAAAACATCTATCAACAATTTATATGCAGCGGGAGAGTGTGCCAGCACTGGCTTGCATGGTGCCAACAGGCTTGCCAGCAACAGCCTTTTAGAGGCAATGGTATTTGCCCACCGGGCATATAAACAAAGTATTGAACCCGTAAAAAAAGAAAATAAATTATCAGGTAAAATAAATTTTGAAACAGCAATACCCGATTGGAATGCAGCGGGTACAACTGCACCAAAAGAAATGATCCTTATTACACAAAGCCTTAAAGAAATGAAATTGCTTATGAGCGATTATGTAGGTATTGTACGTAATAATGAACGGCTGCAGCGGGCCCACCGCCGTCTGGATCTGCTGCATGAAGAAACGGAATTGCTTTATGAAAAAACAGAAGTTTCACCACAATTGTGCGAACTCCGTAATTTAATAACGGTTGCCTATTTAATTGTAAAAAGCGCTGAGTTCAGAAAAGAAAGCCGTGGCCTGCATTTTAATACAGATTATCCAGGGCGTAGCCCGATTTTACAAAATACTATTTTGTAAAGGCCAGTTTACCATTAAGCATCATCGTTGTTCCTATAGCTATCGGAACTCACTGCTACAGCATAACTTTGTTCAACAATTAAACACATGTATTATATTATTTACGGCTTATTGTATCTTGTTTCTCTATTACCTTTTTTTATTTTATATGGCATCAGCAATTTTTTTGCCCTATTGCTGTATCATGTATTTCATTATCGCAGAGATGTTGTATTCAATAATCTTACAATAGCTTTTCCTGAAAAATCAGCAGAAGAAAGAATAAAAATTGCTAAAAAATTCTATCGGTATTTTACCGATACTATGATAGAAAGTTTAAAGTTTATCTCTATTTCAAAAAAGCAGTTATTAAAAAGAAGCACAGGCACATTTGAACTGATAAACAGCCTTATTGATAAAGGATACAATATTAACCTTATGGCGGCTCACCAGTTTAATTGGGAGTATGCTAATTTATTATACGCTATTCATTTAAAAATTCCTTTTGTAGGAATATATATGCCAATAAAAAACAAGGCTTTAGGAAAAATATTTTTTGATATCCGCTGCCGCTACGGCACCGTGTTAATAAGTGCCACCGATTTTAAAAATAAAATGCACGGGGTTTTTAATAAGCAATACCTGATGGCATTGGCCGCCGATCAAAACCCCGGCATACCACAGACGGCATACTGGCTCAACTTTTTTGGCAAGCCAACACCATTTGTTACCGGCCCGGAAAAAGGTGCTGTTAAAAATAATGCTGCAGTAGTTTTTGTTGGTTTTAAAAAAGTAAAACGGGGATACTATCATTTTACTGCTACCTTACTTACCGAGCAAAGTGCAAATAAAAAAAACGGGGAGCTTACCTGCATGTACAGGGATATACTGGAAAAAACCATAAAAGAAGACCCCGCCAATTATTTATGGAGCCACCGCCGCTTTAAGTATGAATGGAAAGACGAATACGAAAATTTGTGGGTGGACAGCCATAAATCTCCATCTCAGTAAAAAACATAATAAACCC
>JANLQE010000339.1:0-5223 GCA_031367625.1 Bacteroidota bacterium | reverse complement strand
GTGGCAATAGTGGTACGTGGCCACAACGCATTGGCAGCAATATTATATTTTTTTAATTCTGCCGCCAGGCCAAGCGCTATCATCGTCATGTTGTATTTGCTAAGCGTGTAGGCTATATGGTTAGCAAACCATTTCATATCCATATTTAGCGGTGGTGATAAAGTAAGTATATGCGCATTGCTTCCGTTCTTTAAATGTGGAATACACGCTTTGCTCATAAAAAAAGTGCCTCTTACATTAATGTCATGTATAAGGTCAAACCGCTTTGGCTCTGTTTTTTCTGTTGGCGTAAGCGATATCGCCGATGCATTGTTTATTAAAACATCAATACCCCCAAAAGTTGCCACGGCTTTATCTACTGCGGCCTGTATCTGGCTTTCATCTCTTATATCACATTTAACAGCCAGGGCTTTACCACCTGCATCTTCTATTTCCTGCGCAGCAGAAAAAATAGTACCACCCAGTTTTGGATTTTCTTCTACAGATTTTGCTGCCACAACAATATTGGCACCTTCTTTTGCCAGGCGTATGGCAATAGCTTTACCAATGCCACGGGAGGCACCGGTAATAAAAATGGTTTTATTTTGAAAGCTCATATTCAGGAGTTAGTTGGTCAATGGTCAATGGTCAATGGGCAATAGGCAATATGCAAAGGGCAATAATGAAATCAATACTTCAGGAGTGCAAGTTATGTATGGAACTGCAATCATTTCATTATTGACCATTGACATTTGACATCTGACTTTATGCAAGCACCGCCTCGTGGGTAATATTGGTTTTATACAATTTTGAAATCAGGCAGTTTTCTTTTGCATCTGCTACGGCTGCATCAAACTGTTGCTGCGTAATGGCGGGTACTGTTGCTTTTACACTTAAATGAGATTCTGTAATAGCACCATCAGCTAAAGTAATATCGCACCTTGTTTCAATATTAGTTGCAGTAAAGCCCGCTGCGTTTAAAACAAAACTTAATTTCATGGTAAAGCACCCTGCATGTGCGGCTGCCACCAGTTCTTCGGGGTTGGTACCTACGCCGCTTTCAAAACGGCTTAAATAAGAATACTGGGTTTTGTCTAATGTAGTACTTTGGGTAGTCAGGTGGCCTGTGCCTTCTTTACCGGTTCCCTGCCATACGGCTGTTGCGTTTCTTTTCATTTTATTTTATTTAGATGATGAACGTAATTTTCTTTCTAATTTTTGTGGTATCATAAATAGCGCTAATACTACAAAATAAATTGCGTAAGCAATATACACAGAATATATAGCTACTAAAATAGCTATTGCATTTAAAACAATAGCAATAATATTTTTGTTCAGTCCGTCTTTTATAGAGTCAGAAGAAAGCTCTTCATTTACCAGCCTGGCGGTAAAATAAGAATAACGCCTCACCCATAAGGCAGCTACAGAACACATCATTAATACAATACCCAGGCTCATTGCAGCAAGCGCCATTTCTGGATTGTCGCCCACAATAGCTATGGGAAAAGGAAGCATGGTGATCCAAAACAGCAAGTGTATATTATACCAAAGCAACTTACCATTTGCTTCTTTTATGGAATGATAAAGCTGGTGATGATTTACCCAAAATACTGCTACAAAGGCAAAACTGAAAATAAAACCAATTACGTTTGGCGTTATTTTGAGGAGTTCATGAAAATTTTGATAGAGGCTGGCATCTGTAGTAAATTTTGGAACCTTAAATTGAAATGCCAACAGGGTAATTACAATAGCAAATACGCCATCGCTAAAAGCTTCTATTCTGTTAGTAGATACAAAAAAACTTTTTCCGGCCATGTTGTATTGTTATTTTTTTAATAGTTGCTCTGTGTAAACGCTGTCATTAAACCCTATTAATATTGTGCCATTTATTTCAATCACCGGTCTTTTTATAATGCTGGTATTTTGCTGCATCAACTCTATTGCCTGGCCTTGTGTGGTTATCTGGTTTGATAAACCGGGCGCAATATTTTTCCACGTAGTGCTTTTTTTATTTAATAACAATTGCCAGTCTGCTATTTTACACCAGCCTTTTAGTTTTGCGGCAGTAATGCCTTCTGTTTTGTAATTATGAAATTCAAAAGCTATTTTATTTGCTTTAAACCAGGTAAATACTTTTTTAACTGTATCGCAATTGGGTATGCCGTAAATGATGGGAAGACTCATATTTAAAAAGAAAGTAGTGTTGGTTTGGTGAGCATTATTTTTTCAATTTTTTCTATTACTTCAGTGGTTAATAACGGTAACACTTACAGCGCTTTTAAGTTTTCGGTAAGCTGTTATTTTTTTGTAGTACCTAAAATGGCAGTACTTACATCAGGGTTTTTGATGCACCATGCAATACTAAGTGCGGCTGTACTTACTCCAGATTTTATTGCAAGATCACTCAATTTTTTTACCTTCTTTAATTTGTCATCCATTACCCATTTATCTTTCAACCAATCAAATCCTTACAGCGCAAAATTTTATGCCTCACAATCTATTGGGGAAATTGCGATGCCGGTACTTTTATTATTCCTGTACTGTGCAGGATGGTGAAGTCTTTAAAATTCTGGCTGGCCTCCATACCTACACCATTAAGAATTTGCGTTTTGGTTCTTATGCGTACAGGTTTATCAGTGTAAAACTCTGTACCGGGATGGTTCCTGTTCCAATACAGTTCCATGCAATAAAGCGTATCGCCCCTGGCCATGTTTATTACTCTTACGCTGTCTTTTAAAAACACGATGCTTTGGCTTTCTTTATATTTTGCATAATTAGCGGTAAGCTTACTTTCTACCACCTGCAGATCGTTATAAAAATCAACATGAATATCTTTTGGAAATTCTACATACGGCACGGTATCCTGCACCCGCAGCATAAGTGTAGAGGTAAGAATGGCTTTGGCTTTACCGCCGGTACTGTAATTAATTTTAATATTTTTTGCTTCTTCTACACCCAGCTTTTTGGAAGAAAGTTTTTTTATTTCTTTTTCATCATTTTCGCAACCCGATAAAAAAAAGCAGCCCACTAAAAGGGCTGCGGTAATATGTGCATATAATTTAATTCTATCCATTTAATAACAGTAAGACTAAAATAAAATTGATTATTCGTATTTCTGTTTTTGAAACCAGCGTGCATTCATAGAAATACCAAAGCTGAAACGTGCAATATTTTCCCTGATGCTTTGGCTGTTTTTATCGCCCCTGGCGCCAACTTCCACTCCTGTATTAAGCGTTACAAATTCTCCAAAACGCAATCGCTGAAAAGAGGTAAGGGGAAAAGCTGCACCAAATGTTACCCCATAATCCGGGCGGCTTTTATTTAATTTTATATAATCGGGTCCATAATAAATACCTGCCCGGTATTTTACAAAACTCCAGTATTTATTGGCAGGTGTGTTATCTTTTGCGGGGTAATATTGGCCGCCGGCCCTTACCGTCCAGCTATTTTGTACAGCATCTTTTACACCATAATAAGTATAACTATCCCATTTTGTAAAATCAACATCTGCCCCCAATACCCAATGCTTATTAGAATACGTAAACCCTGTGCTGTAACTGGCCGGTATTTTAATTTTGCCAATCACATTACTTTTAAAGTCCACGGTATCTATTGCCACAATACCGCCATTGCCATCGTAAGAAATGGTTTCATTAATATTGTCACGGCTTGCTTTAAGATTTTGCTGCAGGTTTGCATAAGCACCCAGGCGCAATAAACCACTCTTCATCTTAATATCATATTGAGCGCCCACATTTACAAAAAGCCCTGATATTTTAGTTTTTACGGCCGTATTGGATTTATAATAAAATACAGAATCATTTACCAAATCAAGAAGAGTACTATAATCTTTATTTCCAAAACTATAGCCTCCACTAACGCCAAGGCTTAAGTTTTTTATTTTAATTCCGGTACTGATATTTGCCTGGTTAAGGCCACCGGTTCCCTCGTAAATACTGTTTAAACTATCTATGCCGGATAACCTTCCGTTTTTTTCTATTCTGTAATTTATCTGGGTTACAGGGCGAAGGCCAAAACTAACTCCCCAATAATTTCCTTTTTGCAGCATTTTTTTTGAGGCAATGGGAAAGCCGACCTGCAGGTAGGAAATAAAGGTATTGGTAGCCGTAAACTTATCCGGCGATATATTGCTTTTTAATGTGCGCCTGCTTATTTCTCCACCTAAATCAAAAACGGTGCTGGTTAAAAACCCCAGTGCTGCAGGATTTGACAGATTTATGCTTTGATAATCGGAATATCCGGCAACAATGCCGCCCATACCCCTGCTTACAATATTGCGATTGGGAACCAGGTCGCCAATACCATATCGGGAGTAAGGAGAGTTTTCCTGTGCATGGGAAATAGTGTAAATAAAAATGGTAAATATGAGTGTGGCAGTTCTCTTAAGCCGGGCAGTTGTTAAGTTCGCTAAGTGCATACAGTCCTTTAAATAAAAAATTATAGTCGGCAAATATCTTGTTTTTAAGTTGACTTGCAAAATAGCCTGAATTACCCCCGGTTAAAAGCACGTTAAAGTTGCTGTATTTATTGCTGTATTTTTCTATGAAACCATCTATTTCACTGGCCATTCCGTTTATTACGCCGCTCTGTAAATTTGTTTTTGTATCATAACCTACTAAAGGGAAATTCCAGTCTGCCTGCACCAATGGCAGCTTGGCAGTGTAATCATGCATACTTTTAAAACGCATATCCATACCGGGCGAAATGCTGCCTCCTAAAAACTGGTGGTATTGATTTACAAAGTTGTAGGTAATGCAACTACCCAGGCCAATAACTAAATTATTTTTTTTTGGATAAAAATGTACTGCCGCTGCAATTAATGCCAGCCTGTCTGCCCCAATGGTTTCCGGCTTGCCTACGGGAGTTGTAAAATTTATTTTTGTGGATGCTGATAATTTATGAAAAATGCTTTTCTGCGCAAGCAGGTTTTCTATGGCTTCATTGTGATTGATAACAGAAGAAAGAATTGTTTTTTGTGGTTGGTATTTTTCTAATAAAGCTGCTACGGTTGCTGTTTTATCATCAGGCAAATAAAATTCCTCACTAAAAACAGCGGCTTTAAAAATGGCAGCTTTTAGCCTGGTATTCCCAAAATCAAAACAGAGTGTTGTCATAGAGAATTGTTGAATTGTTGAATTGTTGAATTGTTGAATTGTTGAATTGTTGAATTGTTGAATTGTTGAATTGTTGAATTGTTGAATTGTTGAATTGTTGAATTGTTGA
>JANLQE010000268.1:0-2432 GCA_031367625.1 Bacteroidota bacterium | reverse complement strand
TCCATCCTTAGCGGGTTAAATATTGTTACCTCTATCGTTGCATTCTATAAGTCTTACAAACCAGGAGATGATTTAAAAAAGTTTATTGGTAGTGTGGTCACTTTTAGTATTTATTTTAATATAGCAGCATTAATCCTGTTTTGTTTGTGGGGGAACGGGTTTTCTAAATTAATTTTTAAAGAGAATATTCCATTTTTTCCTAATCTTTTTTATGCAATTTCTTACGGGCTTATCTCAAGTGGTTACCTGGCTTATTTTAATTACTTAAAGTACGAACGAAAACTAAAAGAGTTTGCAATTCTAACTATTGTACAGTTTACAATACTGGTATTATTGCAATATATTTTTATTGTTACGTTTAAAAAAAATATAAATGGTGCATTATTAGCCCGTTTAATTGCTGTAAGTATTATCTTTCTTATCTCTCTATATCTTAACCGTAAGTATGTATTTAAAAAAATTGACTACAAAAAAAATATCTTACCCCAGCTTAAATATTCCATTATTACAGGTCCGGCGGTATTGATAGGATGGCTTTCTTCTTATGCAGACAGGTTTATTATTGAGCATCGTACTACCAATATGGAAATGCTGGGCCAATACAGTTTTTTAGCTACTATTTGTGCAATAGCAGAATTAGGAATTTATGCTTTTAATTCGGCCATACAGCCGTTTGTATTTGACAGTTATGTAAATAAAGAACAGAATGCCATAAAAATTTATTATAAACTGTTTATTGCGGGAGTTATTCTATGTATTTCATGCCTGATATTAGTAGGAACCAATCTTCAGTTTCTGATCAAGAATCAAAGTATGGTCAGCATTTTAAATATGGTACCGCTAATGGCCGCAGGATATGTTTTTTTTGGTGCTGCTAACATTTATGCTTTGCAAATAACTTATGCCCGAAAATCCTTATACTACCTGATTACATACGGCGGGGCTTTACTGGTAAATGTGCTTTTGAATATCTTGCTGATTCAAAAATTTGGTATCCTGGGAATTATTATTTCCAGCTTTCTTACCAAATTATTTTTGGCTGTGTGTATGATATTTTTTGCTCAAAAATCTTTTAAAACGTATGCTTTATTATCAGTTTTTATTTTATGCTGTGCATTTGCAATAAACGTATTGTTTTTCTGGTGTTTATATTATTGGAATTATATTACTTTACAGGCTGCAGTATCTGCACAGCTTGTAGTAAGCATTTTAATTATTTTGCTATCAGTAAAACCAAAATTATTACAAGAATATTTTTTAAATAAAGCACAATAAGAAAAAAAATATGAGTTTACAAGAAAATTATGCTGTTGAGAATAGTGAATATCTGAAAAAAAACCCAACGTGGCACATTGAAGATTCTCCCTGGAAAGCCACACAGATATTAAAAATGATAGAGCGCAATAAATTACAACCCTGTTCTGTTGTGGAAATTGGATGTGGTGCGGGAGAAATACTTAACCAGTTACACCAAAGATTACCCAATAAAACAATTGAATTTACAGGGTTTGAAATTTCGCCGGATGCTTTTAAATTATGTGAGCAACGTAAAAAGGAAAGGCTAAATTATTTTCAGCATGATTTATTACAGACAGATAATAAGTACGATCTGTTATTAATGATTGATGTGTTTGAACACGTAAATGATTATATTGGATTTATAAAAAAAGCTGGCGAAAAAGCCACTTATAAATTATACCATATACCACTGGATATCTCTGTATTGTCAATTTACACAAATTATCCAATCGGCATCCGTAAAAGTGTGGGGCATTTGCATTATTTTATGAAAGATACAGCCTTAGCCACTTTGACTGATACAGGGCAGGAAATAGTTGACTGGTTTTACACACCTGGTGCGTTTGAAGTAAATGCTAAAAATTCAAACTTTACAGGAAAAGTTATAAACTTATTAAGAAAGTTTTTTTATAAATTAAAACCGGATTTTGCAATAAAAACATTTGGTGGTTTTTCATTAATGGTTTTAACGAAGTAGGATGAAAAAAAAAATACTTCATGTAATTAATTCTCTGCAGCCGGGTGGTGCAGAAATACTTTTAGTAAATTCCCTGTCTAAAGGTGGGTTATGTGAGCATGCAGAAAATCATCTTGCATATTTTATGATGCCGTCTTACCTGCTTACTAACCTTGATAAAGAGGTTCATGTCCATTTTTTAGATTATAAAGGCAGTACAGATATTTTAAGACTAATCAAAAGTTTAAAAAAAATTATTATTGATAATAAAATTGATATAGTTCACAGTCATCTTAATCCGGCAAGCTTATATTCGCATATTGCCTGTCCTAAAAATATACCTCATGTACATACCATACACACTACTTATTCAATTGATAAAGAAACAACTCTCCTAGTTTCTTCTAGAAAATTTTCTTGTTTCCTGAGAAATAATTCTTGCTCTTTCTTTTGATTT
>JANLQE010000254.1:0-5527 GCA_031367625.1 Bacteroidota bacterium | reverse complement strand
GTATCAATTGCCCGATATTGCCCATACTTTCAAGAAAGGACATCGGTTCATGGTGCAGATTCAAAGCTCATGGTTTCCTTTGGTTGACCGCAATCCTCAGCAGTTCATAGATATCTATCATTGCGATGAAAAGGATTTTATAAAGAGTGAAATAAAACTGTACCACGATAAGCAAAATGCATCAAAAATTATTTTGCCAGTTTTAAAATAAAGAGTTAATGATGAAAAAATTATTTAGATAATTATACAACGGTTTCATCAGGCCAGAGGTTACAGCCATTTGAGGTGGTGGTTTATGAGGTATAGAAATGATAAAGAAAACAGAGCGATTAAAATAAAAAAAGCCGAAGCATTTTGCTCCGGCCCACCAAAGGAATCGAACTTTCACGCCCTTGCGAACGGCAGATTTTGAGTCTGCTGCGTCTACCAATTATGACTATTAAGGAACAAAATCATAAAAGAAGATTGGCGCAAATTTAAAATGACATTAATTTGCATAGTAAACTTAAAGTTTGTGTCAAAATATTATTTAGAATTATTATGAAATTAAAAGCTGTGAGTTTGTTTTGCGGATGTGGGGGATTAGACTGGGGCTTCCATGAACATGATGTTGAAATTATTGCTGCTATCGATAATGATTTAGCTGCGATAAAATGTTACAACCATAATTTTGGAAAAGGAGGCATTTGTTTAAGTGTTAATGATCCAGAATTTAAGAATTTAATAAATAAAATAGGAAAAGTAGATATAGTTATTGGAGGATTTCCCTGCCAAGGATTTTCGAAATCTGGCCCAAAAAAGAAGGATGACCCAAGAAATACATTGTATGAGTCAATGTTATATGCCATTCAAATACTAAACCCCAGTGTATTTGTGGCAGAAAATGTAGATGGGTTAGCTCAAAATTATAAAGGTGAACTTCTTTCAAAAATTTTTAATGATTTTAATTCACTTGGTTACATAGTAGAATACAAAATAATTGATGCAGCTGACTTTGGTGTTCCGCAACATAGGAGGAGAATAATATTTATTGGAGCAAATTCAACAAACAAAATTGAATGGCCATCTCCAACCCATATTGCTAAAACGAGAAATGGTGAGTTTTTGTCTAAAGATTTATTAAAAGCTGAAATTGGATTATTTGCTCAGACTACAACTCCAGCTATAACAGTTAAAGAATCTATTGGAGACTTAGTAGAAATTATTAGTAAAATTGAGGATCATACAATAAAAAAAATAAGGCCGGATGATATGAAAATTATTCAAAGGATTGGACCAGGCCAAAAGCTATGTAATGTTCGTTTTTCAGATACTTCTGTTTATACCTGGCAGATTCCAGAAGTTTTTGGGAACGTTTCTCAAAGAGAAATAAAAATTTTAGAAACAATTGCCAAAAACAGAAGAAAAAAAATATATGGAAATATTCCAAATGGAAATCCTCTCTCAATTGAAGTTATTGCTCAACTCTCTAATTTGCAAATAACGCAAAATGAAATTGACACATTAATAGATAAAAAGTACATTAAAGAAATGGATGGTAAATTTGACATTATGGGAGCTATGTTTTGCTCAGGATTGTATAAAAGACCTCTTTGGAATGAACCTTCACCAACTATAATTACAGTTTTTCATAGTCCAAGGTTTATGGTGCATCCATCGGAAAATAGGCCTCTTACCATTCGGGAATGTGCCAGACTCCAATCTTTTCCTGATTGTTTTCATTTTTTAGAAACAGGTATTTCTATTGAGGATAGTTATAGATTAATTGGTAATGCAGTAGCTCCTAAATTAGCATATCAACTTGCTGAAAATGTCTTAAAACTAATAAAGAAAAAAAACACAAATGAAACTTCCACCGCTGGGACAAGACAAGATTATATGGCTCAAAGAATTTGATCATTGGGTTACGCCATACTTAGAAGAAATTAGAGACTCAGAAATTTTCCATAAAACAATAGAAAACATTAAAGAAGCAATTGATCTTCTCGGTACTTTGAATAAAGAATTTACTGCTGACGATGCTGAATCTGTTAATTACATAGTGGATGCTTTAATATATGGGCTAAAGAATAAAAAGTCTGATGAAAGATATGGCTTGGTAATATCATTCTGTGACTTACTTTTTTTAATAACAGGAAAATCGGACAATAATTATAAGTGTCAATTTCCTATTTACCTAAAAGAGATAAAGAAGATAGAAAATTATCCGGCATTTAGGGGTAAAAAATATAAAGAAGTCAATAATATTCCTCGTGTTATTAAATCAGAAAGTATCGCTTCATTGACATCGAAAATTGAAGATATAAGAACTAATACAAATGAAGGGACCTTGGAAAACCTTAAATTAATTGAGAATCTTGCGGTTGCTCAAAAACAATTGCTTTATTATTACTTTGAATATATTTTAAACCAAGAAATCTATGCACGTTCACTCAAAATATTTGGTTCAAAATACTTTGAATTAAAAAAAATGGGGAGTGCAGACGATCTTTTGGCTCCTATGATTATTGCTTATGTAAGGGGTTCTGCAAGTGCTTCCGGAGGACATCGACCTGAATCAATTTTAAGAGAACATATGAATAGCTGGGGTTTAAAAGCAAATGAAGATTATAATAAAAATGATGTCAAGCCAATCATACATGAGCAAATGACAAAAAAAGATAAGAAGAAAACCAGAGCTTATGATTTCATACTTCCTTATAATGTAAAGGATTGGCAAAAGCATATTTATATTCAAGCGCAGTTTTATGCTGGAGATAGCGGTAGTGTAAGTCATAAAAATGTTGATCAGACTACTACCTCTAGGGAAGCAGTTTTAATAAATACCCCAGAAGCGATATTTATTGAATATGTTGACGGTGGAGGTTACTATGGATCATTAAATGGGGACCTAAAGAAATTGCTGAACATGAATAATACAGAAAACTTTTTTCAAGTTAGAAGCTTTCCTATTAAATTGAGACAAATGTTACAAGCAATTGGTTTCCTAACCCCATTAGAGTTAGTTCATGCATTATCGACTTGCGATTTTGATTTGGGGAAGTCGAAGAAGAAATTGCAAAATGAAGGATATAGTTCAAATGAAATTAATCGTGTTATAGAAAGTGCAGGAAAAAATATTTTGGAAATTATTAGAAAGAATAAAGTAACCGTCAATGACACCTTCTATAAATTATCACGAAGATATTTTTTACTTGACTGTTTTGCTTATTTTGGAAAGGATATCGACAAATCGTGTAAGGGAAATATGTTAGTACCAGGTTATGGTGAGTATTATGGTTCAAAAGCAAGTGAAGTATTACGCCAAATAGAAGGTTGTGGAGGAAAATATTATAAAGATTGGAAAACCCCACAAATTTTAGCCGAAGACATAGAATTTCTTACAGCAAAAGAGTGGATTATCAATACTTAATTAACCAGTTTCTTGCATAAGTGTTCCACAGAATCACTTCTGTCTTTATATAGCCAGTCAGTAAGTCCCTTCAACATCCCCCTAAAATAAAAGCCTTGAAAGTTAATCTTATCAAGGCTTTTAAGTTGTAACTGGTGCCCACGAAAGGAATCGAACCTTCACGCCCTTGCGAACGGCAGATTTTGAGTCTGCTGCGTCTACCAATTCCGCCACATGGGCAACGGGCTGCAATATTACATTAATCAGCTAATCTCTCCAAAATACGGTTTAAATATTTTTTCTTGTAATGGTAGGCTTTCAGTTTTTGCAGGTCTGCATCTGTAATTATTGCCGCATCATAATTCAATAAAACAGGTTTAATCTCTTCATATAAAACTGCTTCGTAGCCTGCTACTTTTTGGTTGGTAAGTTCCGGATCCTCTTCTGATAAGTCTTCATTCAGCTCCATCATTTCCATTAAAAAATCAGGTGGTAAATTATATTTTTCATCGGCAGCAATTATGCCTTTTTGCTGTAAAAAATATTCGATGGTTTTACCGGTGCTCTGAAATATTTTAAAAGCTTTATTGATGTCTGCCGATTGCTGCAGCACTTTTTCTTTTTCTTCTTCAGATTCGTTGGTAAAAAAATCGGGATGAAATTTTTTCTGCAGTTCAAAATATTTTTTTGCCAAAAGAGATTTGTCAACTGTGGGTGCCATTGGCAAACCGAATAATTCAAAATAATTCATGCCGTAAAGATAACGATTAGGTAAAAAGTTTCACGCAAAGGCTCAGCGCATAAATACAAAAGCCGCAAGGTAGTTTAGCGCTCTTTGCTCCTTTGCCTCTTTGCGTGAAATATAAAATGTAAATTGCTTTTTTTTAAATAATAAACATGCTTAAAATAGGATTGATACGGGAAGGCAAAATACCGGCAGATAACCGGGTGGCGCTTACACCAGCACAATGTAAATGGTTACATAAAAACCGGGAAGACATACGGGTAACTCTGCAACCCAGCAGCAACCGCTGTTTTGCTGATAAAGAATACCAGATGGCGGGAGTGGAAGTAAAAGAAAATCTGAGCGAATGCGATATTTTAATGGGCATTAAAGAAGTGCCGGTAGATATGCTGATGGAAGAAAAAAACTATCTCTTTTTTTCTCATACAAAAAAAATGCAGCCTTATAACCGTCACTTATTACAGGAAATTATTGCAAAAAAAATTACGTTAATAGACTACGAATGCCTGGAGCATGAAGACGGCACCAGAATAATTGGCTTTGGTTTTTTTGCCGGCATAGTAGGCGCTCACAATGGCATGATGGCTTACGGAAAAAGAACCGGAGAATATACTTTAGACAACGTAAATAAAGCAAAGAACTTTCAGTACCTGGTGCATACTTATTTCGGGTTAAAACTCCCCAACATAAAAATAGCGGTTACGGGTAGCGGAAGAGTAGCGCATGGAGTTTTGGAAATTATGAATCTGCTGGGTGTGCATGAAGTAGAGCCTGAAGAATTTTTAGAAAAAGAATTTACCTATCCTGCATACATACATTTAAAAGGCGCCAATCTTTATGCCCATAAAAAAGATGGCAGTTATGGCCGGGAAGATTTTCATACAAACCCTGAAAATTATGACTGCAGTTTTAAAAAATATTTGCCACATACTGATATACTGATGAACGGAGTGTATTGGGAAAGCCGCATCCCACGCCTGTTTGAAGCTGTAGATATGGGCAAAGAAAATTTTCGCCTGCAAACCATTGCCGACATTGCAGATGACAGTAATGGCTCTGTACCCTGTAACCTCGGCGATAGCACCATTGAAAATCCGGTATATGGTGTAGATAAAAAAACATTTACAAAAACTGCTCCTTACCTGCCCGGCTCTGTAGATGTAATGGCAGTGGGCAACCTGCCCAATGAACTGCCCCGGGATGCCAGCCGCTATTTTGGCGAACAACTGATAAAATATGTATTGCAGGATCTGCTGACACCCGGCAGTAAATTAATAGATGATGCTACCATTGTAAAAGCCGGTAAGCTTAATAAACCTTACGAATATATGAGGGAATATGCTGAAGGGTAGTCATCTGTCAATGGGCAATGGGCAAGGGGCAATTGTCAA
>JANLQE010000194.1:0-13350 GCA_031367625.1 Bacteroidota bacterium | reverse complement strand
ATGAATGATGGGGTGCGGCAGGAAGGGCAACAATGGTTTGATGAATTTGGAATTGAAATTGATCAGAATACCATTGAAAGAGCAGAGGTTTTAAAAGGCCCTGGCAGTTTGCGGTATGGTTCTGATGCAATGGCCGGCGTTATTAATTTTCTGGGCCCTAAAAATTTACCTGATGGAAATATTCAGGCAGCAATCTTAAGCGAATATCAAACCAATAGCGGGTTGTATAATAATTCGGTTAATATCGCCGGAAACCAAAAGGGATTTACCTGGGATCTACGTTTTTCCAACAAACAGGCGCATGACTATAAAAATAAGTATGATGGTTATGTTTGGAATTCGGGGATGACAGAGAATGATTTTAAAGCAATCTTTGGTATTAATAAAAAGTGGGGATATTCTCATTTAACCTTAAGCTCATTTAATTTAAAACTTGGTGTTGTAGAAGGTGCAAGAGATAGTGCTACAGGGCTTTTTACCCAACATTTTTTGGATGCAAATAATGAAGACAGTTTGGGTATTGCACCAAATTCCGGGTATAAAAAATATAATTTTTTCCCCATCATTCATCAGCATATCCGTCATTATAAAGCTGTATTGGATAATAATTTTTTTATCGGAAAAAGCCAGTTGCAGATAAGGCTTGGCCTGCAGCAAAATTATCGGCAGGAAGCAAATGATATAACCAGAGGCGATATTTTTAATAATTACTTTTTTTTACGAACATTTAATTATGATGTTCAATATGTATTGCCAGAAAAAAATAACTGGCAGGTTTCTGCAGGTGTAAACGGTATGGCACAATCATCTGAAGACAGAGGTTTGGTTTTTTTAATACCGGAGTATAATTCATTTGATCTTGGTGTTTTTTCGCTCGTAAAAAAAGCTATTGGAAAATTAACCCTCAGCGGTGGTTTAAGGTTTGATACCAGGCATTTGCAAACCAAAAATTTATTTGTAAATACGGATGGTGTGAGAGTAGCAAAAACAGATCCTGATGCTGAAAATCAATTTACTGCTTTTACTTCCAATTTTTCCGGCCTGTCCGGCAGCATAGGCGCAGCTTATGATTTTACAACAAATGTATATGGTAAATTAAATTTTTCCAGGGGCTTCAGGGCTCCTTCTATTGCAGAAAGCGGGGCAAATGGTATTCATGACGGCACCCCTTTTTTCGAAATAGGCGACCCTGATTTAAAAGCAGAAAGCAGCCTGCAGGCAGATGCCACTATTGGCCTGATAACAAAAGATATTACCGCCGAAATAAACCTGTTTAGAAACCAGATAAAAAATTATATTTTCCCTGAAAAATTAGCCAGTGTATCAGGTGGCGATTCTGTAAGAACTGATGTGGCCGCAAATTCAGAAGGGCCAGCCTTTAAATATATTGCCGGAGATGCAGTATTATCCGGTGGGGAAATAATGATTGATTTACACCCACACAGTTTGCCATGGCTTCATTTTGAAAATGCCTTTTCAACTGTAAGGGCTGTTCAATTGCATCAACCCGATTCATCAAAAAATCTTCCATATACGCCACCGGGCAAACTCCAGTCTAAACTGAAATTTGTTTTTACAAAACCCTGTTCCTTCTTACATAATGCGTATGCAGCTATCGGGGCAGATCATTTTTTTACTCAAAATAAAATTTATTATAAATACGGAAACGAAACAGTAACACCAGGATATACGCTTTTAAATATTGGTATTGGTTCAGATATTTTTTGTAAAAAAAGTAAATTATTTTCTTTTTATTTTTCTGTAAATAATTTAACTGATAAAGCCTACCAAAGCAATATGAGCCGCCTGAAGTATAGTGATACAAATAACCAAACGGGCAGAATTGGTGTTTACAACATGGGAAGGAATTTCACTTTTAAAATAATTGTACCTATCAGCATAAGAAATTAAAAAATGCTAATGTATATGAAAAAAAATAATCTTTTTACGTAGAGGCTATTTTTTAAAGTTCAGAACTCATTAAAGCTTTGCCAGAATTTCAGCACAACCTCATTGACCTAAAATGAAATTCAGTCTGGTATAATTTTTTACTTGAATAAAAAGCCATCCGCCGGCACGGATGGCTTTAATATTATCTACCAATATTTGCTTATTATTTCTTTATTATTTTATAAGTAGTTGCTTTTCCGTTTACCGTAATTTTTAATAAATAAGTACCTGATGATAACGGCACATTTTTCAAATCAATATCCCAGACAGTTCCATTAAGGCGTGCCTGCATACGCATCAATTGCTTACCTGCTGCATCAAATAAAATTGCTTCTGCATTACCGTTTGCCGTTTGTGTAAAGTTAATAATGATATTATCTTTAAACGGATTAGGGCTTATGGTAACAGCAGTTGGTTTACCTTGTAACACTACAATATTTGAATAACTGAAATGCCCGTTAAGGTCATTCTGCCTGATGCGGTAGTATTGTACAACCGTAGTAAGTTCTGCATCTGTAAAAGAATAATGATGAACAGTGCTTGAAAATCCAGCGGCATTCACAGTGCCTATCGGATAATAGAAAATTCCATTGGTTGATTTTTCTACATCAAAATTTTTGCTGTTCGTTTCCGAAGAAGTGGACCAGGATAATATGGAATGATTATTACTAACAACGCCCGTGAAACTAAGCCAGGTTACGGGTAATGCAGACCCTGCAATACCTACCCCAAAGCCGGAAAAGCCGGTAGCAAAATCGCCGGTTACAGCGTAATTGGCTCCTAAGGTATTGTTTGCACTTACAGAACCTATGTTCACACTTGCACTCATGGGATTGGCAGGAGTAACATTTTGTATTTGTGCATTTTTTACTTTCACCATTCCTACACTTCCCCACGATTGACCTGTAACGCCTTCCCATCCTGCTTTTTCTGCGGCAGTGTAATATAATGTTACCTGTATATTGCCGCTGGCATTATTATTTGTTGGTATAATCGTTACGGTTTTAGAAGCCACATAGTTAGCAGTATTATTATTCCAGAATGCTATTGCAGATGTTCCGACACGGTCTATAGTTATGGTAGTACATCCATAATCCCAGTTATCTAAATTTTTAACTGTTGCAATTATATTTCCGCCTGCATCAAAAAAGCTGACGGTTTCCAAGGGCCCAATAGCTGCCTGTTTTGTACTGGACAAAGCAGTTTCAACACCTGTAGCTGCCACTGTTTGGCTAAAGACTAATACCGGGCGAAAAAGATTAGTAGCTGTAGCTGTTGTAAAAGAACAACCCGCATTTGATGTTGTGGTGGAAGCATTTTTTGCCTGTGATGTGTAGGCAGTTTGCTCCCCATTTAATATGTCATCAGCAGTTCCCAATACCGAATTATCGTAACAGTATTCAAATAAAATATTGCTTGTGCCATCCCAGGTAAATCCAGTTATTGGAAATTCATTTTCTCCCATTACGGGGTTATAAACAGCCGAATAAATAGTATTAAATGCTGGAGCTGGTGATACAAATCCTGCGCTTAAATCTGCCAAGGCAGTTTGTGCAATTTTAATAGTGAAACCATTGTAAGGCACATTGCTTCCTTTAGAATTTACTGAAAAATTAAAGGAGATTACAGGCCCAGCTTTTAAACCATTGGCAAGCAGTTCTGAAGCATGGTACAAATACTGTATTTTTTTATCACTCTGCGTGGCCTGTAAGGGGCTGGAGGCCCCAAGATTGGTAGTAAACGGCCCGCTGGAAAATAACCCGGTATAAGGCCCGTTAGGGGCATTGTCATTATCAGTAATATCTAATTGATAGCTTTGAAAAGTACTGCCCTTTATAGCTGCACTGCCACCGGATGTAATGCTGTAATTTAAAACTACTGATTCTGTTCCTTCTGTATTATAATCATCCAATACACGGATGTTGAATGTTTGCGGTGTTGTAGTACCTGCCGTAAAAGTTAGGGTATTGGTAGATAAAGTATAATCCTGGCCCTGCGTAGCAGTAGAGGTTGGCGATACGGCAATGGTAACGGTAACATTAGCTGCAGGAGCATTACTGATCTCCATTGTTACAGGAATATCCCGGTAGCTAAGCCCACAGGAAGTAGCCACGTTGCCTGCTTCACCAATGGTATTTTTTATTGCCTTAAAATTAGTTGTTGGAAGGGTAACATTTAAAAGAGTAGTAGTAAATACACCACGGCCATGCGTAGCCGCTAAAATAGTATTGTCTGATGTTCTTACTTTTAATACATCTACCCTTGTATTTGCAAGTCCGCCGTTGGTAGGTGTCCAGTTAGTATTTATGCCATTTAAACTACTGGTGGTCCATACGCCAAGTTCAGTAGCAAGCAAAGCCTGAGTGGCATTGGCCGGATTAAATACAACCCAGCGTACAGGCATATCCGGTAGATTGCCTTCTATATTGGTCCAGGTAGTACCGGCATTAGTAGTTTCCCAAACGCTTTGTACACCATAATTACTGTAAGTAACCAGAACATGGCTTTCATTAGTTGGTTCTATAGCAATACCCGAAACAGAACCTATTCCGGTTTTTAAAACAGTGCCGGTTTTTGTTGCTGTTCCGGCATCAGCGCCATCTACATATACCACACTTCCATTGTTTAAGCCAAAATAAACTCTATTGGCAGTATTTGGAGAAACATAAGTATATGTTACACTTGCAGTACCAAATTGTGTAACGGCTATAAAGCTTAAGGTATTCATATTAGTAGTATTCCAGCGGGAGTATGAGCCGCCTGCACCAGTTGATACTGTTGTACCATCGCCATAAAGCAATTGAGTAACCGGGTCATAATCGGTAGGATTAATAAAACTTCCCCTTGTTTGATCATTAGTTCTACTGATGAAACTTGCTCCACTATTGATAGACCTGTAATAACTGCAATAAACGTAAGATGTAAATTGCCTGGTAGGATCTAATTTATCTATATGGCAAAAAGCACCATCCCCTCCACTTACTTCTATAGTGCTTAGAATGCCTGCACCACTGAATTGCTGGGAACCATTATCCTGTGCGCCTGCTAAAAAATAATTGGTACCTGCGGTGGGGTGTATAGCTCCGCAATAAAATTGCGTAATATTATAACCATCATTTTTTGCGGCTACAGTTGGTTTGGCAGTGCCTGCCACATCTACATTATCGGTAAGATATACGCCGCCATCTGTACCCCATACCATGCGGGACGAACTACCAGGGGCAAATACTGTGGCATGATGATCGGCATGTACTATTGCATTATACCCGCTAGTTCCTGCAAGCGACCATGTTGTTACCTGTTTCCAGGTAAGGCCGCCATCAGTAGATCTTAGTGCATCTATACCTCCAATTACAACTGTGTTGGGAGCATTGGGATCTACTGCTGCTATTAAATCGTACCACGCTTGCCCACGGGTAAAAATAGAATTGCTTCCCTGGTCTGTAATAGTGGGTACAGTTCCGCTTACCCAGCTTGAGCCACCATTATCGCTTCTGAAAATATTATCACAGTTGTTACTGGTTGGGCCTTCACATAATAAATACACTTTTTGCGCATCAGAAGGTGCGGTGGCAATTTCTATATTTTTAAAAGCTCCTGCTGGGGAGATATTTGTCCAACTGCCCAAGGCACCTGCATTTGCTGCGGTAGATTTATACACCCTTCCAAAAAAACTGGATGCATATAAATCATTATTGGCGGCAATTTCCATATCGGCAATATTTCCGCTCAATACATTTACCCAGTTAGTGCCGCCATCAGTAGATTTTTTTAATCCGCTGCTGGTAGCTGCAAAAACATTTCCCAGGTTATTAATGATAATTTTTTGTGTATAATAAAAACTGGCATTATTGGTAGAGGAAAGCTGTAGCCAGCTTGTACCCCCATCCGTAGATTTCCAAATGCCCAAGCCTCTCATCGCATCCACATTGCCCCAGGTTTCCCCTGTTCCGGCATATAATGTATTTAGGTTATTGGTATCCTGTATAATGCAGGAAATGGCAATATTTTCCAGCATGTCATTTAATTTAATCCATGATGGTGTACCGCTAAGGGTAGTACATTTCCACAATCCACCCGCAACGCCACCGGAAAATAAAGTATTGTTGGTGGCGTCTCTTTTATCAAATATAAGTGCCCTGGTACGGCCAGCTATATTGGATGGCCCCCGTTCCTGCCAGCTAATTCCGCTAATGGCAAGGTTGGTTCTCCTGTTCATATATTGCTTTACCTCATCTGCAGCCTGCAACAGGCGCTCACGGGGCACTGTATTGGTACCGGGGTCTTTAGTTCGGGCAAATTCCTGCTTAAAAGCCTCCTCAATAAACCGGAGTTTTTGACTGCTTTCTTTTTGTTCATCCACAACTTTAGATAAACTTTTAATGTCAGGTTGTTTTACAGAAAAATGGAGATAGCCTATTTTAACTGCTATAAAAAGAATTACAGCCAAAGCTACAGGCAGTAGATTTTTTTTCATTATTATTTATTTAAGCAATTATTAATAATAACAAAATAGATAAATTATTTTATAAATGTTGAAAAATATCCCCGTTTTTAGATCATTACGGGATTTATTTTATTAGAAGTAAATTTTATTTTTAAGGCATAGCATTTGCATCTCCCATCACAATATGAAAAAAATAGTATTTGCGCTTTTTGTAGTTAGCATTGTGGCATGTAATAACAACCAAACTAACCAATCAGAAAAACATTCATCAGAAAAAACTTCTAAACCAGAAGTAGAAAAAAAAATTACCAAAAGAGATTTTAGCATCACTGCAGCTAATGCTTTTAACAACCTATTTTTTGACAGCATGGCTTTGGTGACTTTTATAGATGAAAATAAAATAGATGGATCTACTGCCCGCAGAATGCGTAGCTTCTATAATGCACGCAATTACCAGTACGCCTGGTTTTCATCCAACGGCCTTGCAGAACAGGCCCGTGGCTTTTGGAACGAACACAATTATCACACTACCTATACAAATGACAGTACTTTAAAAGATAAAGCGCTGCAGACTAAAATGGATAATTTAATTAGTGAAGACAGCCTTAAAATTAAGGCTACCGATAAAAGCATATTAAATACCGAATTAAAACTTACCCAGCATTTTATTCTGTACTCTTTAAATACTATCGAAGATGGTTATGTGAAACGTAAAGAAATGGAAAAATTTATTCCACTTCGTAAAGCTGATGCAATAGCCCTGGCCGATTCTTTAATTGCTAAAAAGCATAAAGACAATAAATATTATGAAGATGTAAACGAAGCATATAAAAAATTAAAAGAAGCGTTGGTAAAGTATGTAGCCATTACAAAAGCTGGCGGGTTGCCAATGATAAATTCATCAGCAAAAATGATAAAAAAAGGGGCTTCTCTTCCGGTTATTACAGCCGTTAAAAAAAGTTTACAGTTTACCGGGGATTTGCCCGGAAACGACACTACCTTTTTATTTGATGATAAGCTGGAGCAGGGTATAAAAAAATTTCAACTGCGCTATGGTTATACCCCTACAGGTAACCTTACTGACGGACAAATAAAAGATATGAATGTGCCTGCAGTAAAACGTGTACAGCAAATATTAATGAACATGGGGCGTATGCGATGGATGATAACTGAACCACAGGGAAAATTAATAATGGTAAATATCCCGGAATTTATATTGCATGTAAAAGAGGGAAAAAATAAAGTGTTTGATATGAATGTGGTGGTAGGCAAAGAAGGACATAACACCACCATGTTTACCGGTAATTTAAACCAGATCGTTTTTAGCCCTTACTGGAATGTTCCGGCAAGCATTGTAGAAAAAGAAATTCTACCTGGCATAAACCGGAATAAAAATTACCTGGCACAGCATGAAATGGAAATTACCGGCACAAATGACGGCTTACCGGTAGTGCGGCAATTGCCCGGAGAAAAAAATTCTTTAGGGAAAGTAAAATTTTTATTCCCAAACAGTTTTGATATTTATTTTCATGACACCCCTGCCAAAAGTTTATTTGATAAAGATAAAAGAGCATATAGCCATGGCTGCATACGGTTAAGTGAGCCAGCAAAACTTGCAGCGTATTTATTAAAGGGTGATGCTAACTGGACTACAGATAAAATTGATTTTGCTATGAACAGCGGCAACCAGCAATTCGTTAAAGTTAAAAATCCTGTGCCGGTTTTAATTACCTATTATACTGCATGGGTAGATGACAATGGCCTGTTGCATTTTGCAGATGATATTTACGGGCATGATGCAGAACTTACAGCAAAAATGTTTTTTTAAGCTTACTTAAAAACTGTTTTAAAATTATTAAAAAATATTCCGCTTAAAATCATTTCTAATAAAAAAATGCCGCAGATTCGCAGCTTAAACCTAAGTAGCTTTATACATCTGTGGCAAAAAATAAAGTAAAACATTGCCAAACCTGCCAGATAGTTTTTCATTTAACATTAATACCTGGCTGGCAAAATCAATTTAATATTTCCGGGAGTAATTTTTGCTGTTATTTTTTTTATTTTTCCCATATATTCTCCATCAATCTGAAAATGAACATTCCTTAAAGTATTAATTTCAACAGAGGTAGAGGGAAATATTTCTATATTCTTTGGATTAAAAGGCCCGGGTTTAATCAGCATTTTTAAAATGGAAAAAACGGAGAGCCTGCGTACAATAACCACTTCAAATATGCCGTCATTTAATTGCCCCTGCGGATTTATAACAGCGCCCGTGCCATACATACTGGCATTTGCAAGTACCACCATAAATGCACTGCGCCTTACTTCCAGCCCTTTAGAATGTATAATTACCTGTATTTTTTCTTTATGCCAAAGTGTTTTTAAAATTACCCTTGCATACCCAAGTTTTCCTCTTAGCTTTCCTTCATCAAAATATTTTATAAGCTGTGCATTCAGGCCTATATCACTTAAGTGCAGGCAAATATTCTGATCATTTATTTTTATGGTATCGCAGTTTTTTATAATGCCGTTTTCTACAATATGCAGTGCATCATTAAGGGCATCAGGTATGCCAAGTTCCCTGGCCATGCCATTGGCTGAGCCGCCAGGTAAAATGCCCAGCGCTATTTGGGTGCCTGCCACAATGTTTGCAAGCATAGCTACTGTTCCATCGCCACCTACTGCTATTAGTTTGGCAGGCATCTGGTTAAAGATATATTGCTTCAGTTTTGCTGTATCAGGTTTTTGTGGCAATAAAAAATAATCTATTGTAAAATTTTTTTCGGTAAAGTATTTGCGAATGTTCTCTTTCCAGTCGGTATCACTATTATTGCCGGCAGAAGGGTTTATAACAAACAATATTTTTAAATCGGGGTGATCGCCCATTTTTACTAATTTACAATAAATGAATGAAGATAAAATATACAAACCTCCTGAAAAATCTTTTTTAAAAAAAATAAAACGGTGGTTTTTTACTTCGGTAAGATTAAGCAATAGTCCTGCCGTAAAATTGTATGCCGGCTTTGGCAATAATACCCATTGTTTTATTTATGGCCATGCGTTAATATTAAGCCCCCTGGGCAGAAAAAAATACCGGAATAATTTTTTATACAATACCCTTGCGCTATTGCGCTTGTTTATGATAAAACCCATTGCAGGGGCAATGCTGCAGATGCAATGGGATGGGCAGGTGTACAGTACTGCATCAGAAGCGGATGGGTTTTTTAAATTTGAATGGCAACCTGCAAAATTACTGGAACCAGGTGGCTATACCGTTAAGGTAGATCTGATACAAAAAAAATCAGGTAATATTTCTGCTTCATGCAAAGCTTTACTTACCATACCATCTGCAAATCAGTTTGCATTTATTTCGGATATTGATGATACTTTTTTAATTTCTCATTCGGCAAACCTTAGAAAACGTTTGTTTGTATTGCTCACAGAAAATGCACACAGCCGCAGGCCTTTTGATGGTGCAGTAAGGCATTACCAGTTGCTATATACATCCGGCGGTAATGATCATAACCCTTTCTTTTATGTTTCCAGCAGCGAGTGGAACCTGTATGGATATATCCGGGAGTTTTCTAAACAGCATAAATTACCAGAAGGCGTTTATCTTCTGAGCCAGATAAAGAAATTTAAACAGGTTTTTAAAACCGGGCAAAATAATCACAGCACTAAGTTTATGCGTATTGTACGTATTTTAGAAGCTTATCCAGATCAGAAATTTATTTTACTGGGCGATGATTCGCAGGAAGATCCCAACATTTACGCTTCTATTGTAACTCATTTTAAAGAAAAAATTTTTTGCGTTTATATAAGGTCTGTAGCAAAAAAACCAAACCCGGCTGTACAAATAAAATTAAAAGAGATAGAAGATATGGGAACCATCTGCTGTTATTTTAACCATAGTAAAGAGGCTATTTTACACTCCCAAAATATTGGATTAATAGTGCAGCATTAGTACCATAATATTTTTTACTTTTTTTTATCCGGTATTTTTGCTGTCTTTAATAAAACCCATTTAGCCAGTAAAAGCCAGATGATGCCCAGGCAAAAACCTGCAATTACATCACTGGCATAATGCAGTTTTAAATAAACCCGGCTAAAGCCTACCATAAATGTAAGCAGTGCCAGCGCTGCTATAGTGAGCCATTTAAGAAAATTATTTTTAATATTTTTATAAACTATATAAGCAATCATCCCATAAAATACTACGCTGCTGAAAGTATGTCCGCTGGGGAAACTGTAGCCGTGTGCTTTTGTAATCAGTGGAACCAGTGGCCGCTCCCGTTGCAATAAAAATTTTAATAAAAAAAGAACTGCGGTACTTGTTACCGCTACGGCTGTAACCTTCCAGGCATCATGCTTATCTTTTTTAATAAATAAAAAGAAAAGGATCAATAAAATATTAGCAGGCAATAAAAAATTCTGAGAGCCAAGAAAAGTTATCACCTCTATAATTGTGGTATTGGTTGCATTTATATAAGGATGAATCAGTGCAAAAATATGCTCATCAAAAGAAAGATTTTTATCTTCAAAAACCATATCTGCCACCAGCAGTAAGGCCCACAGGCATCCAATAAAAATAAGAATAAGCAAAACCAGGGAGAGGGAAAACCTTTTTACTAAAGTTTTAATTGTTATTTTTTTTTGGTGGCTTAACTGCATTTATAAAATTTGGTATGCTAAAATTTAAAATAAACAAATAGCCGACCAAAATTTTTTGCATCATTTTCAATCCGGTGATAAAGTGGTTTTATGTGTGGCATCTGTAAAAATCTTTCTACTTTTTTTCTCAGTTGGCCACTCCCTTTTCCCGGAATAATTTCTACCTCTTTTATTTTTTTATCTATGGCATCTTCAAAAGCCTGCAGTAAGGCTTTGTCTATAGCGGCACTGTTATTATAAATTGAATGGAGATCCACCTTAATTCTGCCCATTACCAAATTTTAATTATCTATTAATTTAATCCCGGTTTTTTCTAAACTGATTTTTTTCTGTTTATACAGATTTCCCAAGGTCATTTTAAAAGTTTTTTTACTCATACCAAAGAAGCTGTAAATTTCTTCAGGGTCCGATTTGTCGTAGTAAGGAAGATAACCATCATTTTCTTTTAACAAGCGGATAATTTTTTGTGTTTCATCCTCTACCCTGTTGTAGCCCGGCTTTCCGGCTGCCACATCTATTTTGTTATCGGGGTATATTTTTTTAATAAATCCCTGAAATTTATCTCCCACCCCAATTTGCCGGTAGATTTCATTAAAATGCAATACGCCTGTGTGACGGTTATTGACGATCATCACATAGCCAATATCTGTGCGGCGAAAAACAATCAGATCCACCACTTCTAATTCTTTTACCGTAAGCTCATCATTGCTCAGCGTTTGTTCTATTCTTTCCGTAGCAGCAATCCGGTTTGTCTGTTCATCCCGGTAAATTTTTACCAGGTATTCTCCATTGGGTATCATGCCGGTAAGCTGCTGCGATTTTGGTACAAAAAGATCTTTCATTAATCCAAAATCCAGAAAAGCCCCCTGCGGTGTAACACTCACCGTTCGCAGTTTTACAATATCATCCATTACGCCCAAAGGTTGTTGGGTAGTAGCTATCAGCCTGTCGTCACTATCGTGGTAAACAAAAACATTAATCTCATCGCCAATGTTTAAACCCGCAGGCATAAATCTTTTGGGTAATAAAATCCCCTCATTACCATCATCAAGATATAGCCCAAACTCTACCGCCCTCAACACCTTCATTAAATTATATTCGCCTGTTTTTACCATTATATTATTTTGTAATAGAGAACAGCAAAGGTATTAAACAACAATTACACAGCTGATGCTAATTGCACAAACAACACAAATTACCCGTCTTGATTAATCAGGGTAATTCGTTTTAATTAGGGTAATGCTTACCTTTATCAAAAATTAATATAATACACTTATTTTGAAGTTTACAAATTTTGGGTTTGACGAAAGATTGATGGAAGGCATTGAAGCCTCCAATTACGAAGAAGCAACGCCGGTACAGCAACAGGTTATCCCGCTCATACTTTCCGGAAAAGATATTATTGCTTCTGCACAAACAGGTACCGGAAAAACGGCAGCTTTTTTATTACCGCTTATTCACCGCATTATTAATGGTACGCATGATGGTACCGAGATAACCGCCATGGTTATTGTACCCACCCGTGAGCTGGCCATACAAATAGCGCAGCACCTGGAAGGGCTTTCTTATTTTACTTCTGTAAGTTCTATTGCCGTGTATGGTGGTGGCGATGGCAATGCATTTGTACAGGAAAAAAAAGCTTTAAGCCTAGGGGCAGATGTAGTGGTATGCACACCTGGCAAAATGATGGCGCACATAAAAATGGGCTATGTAAAATTAAACAGCCTGCAATATTTAGTGCTGGATGAAGCCGACCGTATGCTGGATATGGGCTTTTATGATGACATCATGTTCATCATAAATCATCTCCCCAAAAAACGGCAGAACCTGTTGTTTTCTGCTACCATGCCGCCAAAAATAAGATCGTTGGCAAGAAATATTCTTCATGACCCTTCAGAAATAAATATTGCCATCAGCAAGCCGCCGGAAAAAATTATTCAGCAGGCATTTTTGGTATATGATGCACAAAAAATCCCGTTGATCCTGCATCTTTTAAAACAGAAAAATTTTAAAACAGTTTTAGTTTTCTGCAGCAGCAAGTTAAATGTAAAACAACTAACCCGGGATCTTAAACGCAACGGCATAAATGCAGGCGAAATTCACAGCGACCTGGAGCAGGACAGCCGGGAAGATATTTTAATACAATACAAAAGTGGCCGGCTGCCCGTACTGGTTGCTACCGATATTTTAAGCCGCGGTATTGATATAGATAATATAGACCTGGTAATAAATTTTGATGTGCCGCATGATGGCGAAGATTATGTACACCGCATTGGGCGTAC
>JANLQE010000105.1:0-13596 GCA_031367625.1 Bacteroidota bacterium | reverse complement strand
CCCATTTGTGCTTTTATACTGCCATCCATAAACTGCACCATGCTGTGAATAACGCTTTGCGGGTGTATAACAACCTCTATCTGATCTGGCTGAAGATTGAACAGCCATTTGGCTTCAATCATCTCTAAGCCTTTATTCATAAGGGTTGCAGAGTCTATGGTAATTTTTGCACCCATGCTCCAGTTGGGATGCTGCAGGGCGTGATCCCGTTTTACATTTACGAGGAAGTTTGGTTTTTTGCCAAGAAAAGGGCCACCGCTTGCAGTAAGAATTATTTTTTCTATCGGGTTGCGGGCCTCGCCAACCAGGCATTGAAAAATAGCAGAATGCTCGCTATCCACCGGGATGATTGGCGCTCTTTTTTCCAACGCAGCCTGCATCACAATATCTCCTGCTACCACCAGTGTTTCTTTATTGGCAAGCGCTATCATTTTACCTTTTGATACGCCTTTTAGCGTGGGTTTTAATCCGGCAAAACCAACAATAGCTGCCAGCATGATATCGTAGGTATCAAAATCTGCTACTTCTTCCAGCGCCGTTTCGCCGGTAAAAACCTTTATGTCTTTGGAGGATAAGGCAGCTTTTACTTTTTCGTATTTATGCTCATCGCCTATTACTACCGCATTTGGAGAAAATTCCAGCGCCTGAGTTATGAGCAGTTCATCGTTTGTTTGTGCTGTTAAAATTTCTACTTCAAGTAAATCACTATGGCAACGGATCACATCCAACGCCTGCGTACCGATAGAACCTGTAGATCCAAAAATAGCGATGCGTTTTTTTTGCTCCGCTGCAGCCATATTGTTAATTTAATTGTTAAAGAATTATATATGTGCGGCAATTTACTGTATTAAATCTTTTAAAGCGTTATTGGCTTTGCTAAAATTAAATTGGTCAACAATATTATGCATCATACCCGCTATGGCGGCAGTTTGCAAATTATTAATAGCACCTTCGTGGGTATGATGAACTGTTGTTTTATAAGTAAACTTATTCTGCTCTATATCAGCACCCACTTTTTTATACGCATCCCGAAAAGGAACACCCTGTAGTACGAGCTTGTTTACCTCTTCTACACTAAACACATATTTATATTTTTCATCTGTCAGAATATTTTCTTTTATACTGATATTGCTAAGCATGAGCGCTGCCATATTTATACAATTATGCAGCGTGCCAAAGGCCGGAAATAAATGTTCTTTCAGCAACTGCAGATCCCGGTGATAACCGCTTGGCAGGTTGGTGGTCATCATCATAATTTCGTTAGGCAAGGCTTTTATACGGTTGCAATAAGAGCGGATAAGCTCAAACACATCAGGATTTTTTTTGTGCGGCATAATGCTGCTGCCGGTCGTGAGTTCGGCGGGGAAAGAAATAAAATCAAAATTCTGGTTAAGGTACAAACAGGCATCCATACTCATTTTAGCGAGTGTATCTGCGATGTTTGCCAAGGCCTGTGCAGTAATGCGTTCTGCTTTGCCCCGGCCCATTTGTGCATACACTGAATTGTAATTCAAATCGCCAAAACCGAGTAGTTCTGTGGTGAGAGTTCGGTTTATGGGGAACGAAGAGCCATAGCCAGCGGCACTGCCAAGGGGATTTTTATTTACAATATTATACGCCGCTCTTAAAGTTTCTGTATCGTCTGCCAGGCTTTCTGCATAGGCGCCAAACCAAAGGCCGAATGATGATGGCATAGCCAATTGTAAATGGGTGTAGCCCGGCAAAAGATGATCTTTATATTGCTCACTTTTTTGCTGCAGCAATTGAAAAAAAGATTCAATAGCATAAACCAGTTCTTCAATCTGATGCCGCAGAAATAATTTTATATCTACCAGCACCTGGTCGTTACGGCTGCGGGCAGAGTGAATTTTTTTGCCAATATCCCCAAGCTTTTTGGTTAGCAATAATTCAATTTGAGAATGAACATCTTCTACATCTGCATCAATAGTAAAAGTTGATTGCTGGATATCTTTGTAAATATTTTGAAGTTCTTTTACCAGCAGATCCGCTTCTTCATTTGTAAGCAACCCAACGCTGGCAAGCATCTTGGCATGTGCTATATTGCCCAGCACATCAAAGGGTGCAAGCATCAGGTCAAAATCACGATCGTTACCAACGGTAAAATTTTCTACTGCTTTGTTTACATCAATATTTTTTTGCCAGAGCTTCATGGTGTGAATGGTGATGGTGAATGGTCAATTGTCAATTGTCAATTGTCAATGGTCAATAGTCAATACTGCAAGCCTTTGAAAACTTACAATACTTTTTTTACTCTATATACTTTTTATACTTTTTATACTTTTTTTACTCTATATACTTTTTAATTCTCAAACGTTTTATCAACTCCACATAAAATTCTATCCCTTCCTCAATGTCTTTTATCGCAACAAACTCATCTGCACTATGGCTTTGGGCACTGTTGCCGGGGCCGCATTTTAGGGTGGCTAAAGGTATCAGTGCTTTATCTGATAATGTTGGAGAGCCGTAGGTTTGTTTACCTAAAGCAATACCAGCCTGCACTACAGTATGTACAATATCAATGGAGGATGAACGCAATCTTGTACTTCTCGGTGTAACCTGTACATCAATATGTTCTTTAATTATTTTTAGGATTGCTTCGTGTGTGTATAATTCTGTAATGCGTATATCCACTACAAAGCTACAGGCTGCAGGAATTATATTGTGTGTTTTATTTTGTGTATGGATAGAAGTAACGGTCATTTTTACTTCTCCGAGCAATGGAGATACTTTTTCAAAACGGTAATTTTTAAACCAGTCTATGGCCTGGATGGCTTTGTAAATGGCATTTTCTCCTTCATCCCTGGCAGCATGGCCGGGTTTACCATAAGCCACACAATCCAGCACCAGCAAGCCTTTTTCTGCAACGGCCAGTTGCAGTTGCGTGGGCTCTCCTACTATGGCAAAACTATCTGCATGAGTAAAGCAGATATTAAAATCTCCATTGCTGAATAATTTTTCAATACCATTTATACCACTTATCTCTTCTTCTGCTGTTGCGGCAAAAATAATATTAAAGGCAGTATTTTCTTCTTCATAAAAATATAAAAATGCTGCAGCCATACTTACTAATGATGCGCCTGCATCTGTACTGCCCAATCCAAATAATTTACCATCCTTTATTTTGGGATCAAACGGATTATTAGTATAAGCTGAATTGGCAGCTACGGTATCGTGATGAGAATTTAGAAGTATGGAAGGCTTGGCCGCATCAAAATATTTATTGGTACACCAAATATTATTTATCAGCCGATGTGTTTTCACAGCTTTTTCTTTTAAAAATCTTTCAATACAATCACCGGAAAAATTCTCTTCTTTGCTTAGAGAAGGGATTGCAATCAGTTGTTGTAACAAACCGATGGCATCACTATAAAGTATATTTATTTTTTGTTTAATCATTTACGATGGCAGTGCCGGATTGATGATTAATTAACTGCTGCAGGTTTTCTGCATTGCCGATAATAATATTTTTAACCCCGGATTGCAAGGCTGCAAAAGCATTGTCCAGCTTAGGTATCATGCCTGCGGAGATAATATTTTTTTCTTTCAATTCTTCATAATAAGAATGGTTGATCTTTTCTATACAACTTTCATCATCTGCTGCATTCATTAATACGCCGTTTTTCTCAAAGCAATAAATTAATGAAACAGCATACTTTTCAATCATGGCTTTTGCAATTTCACTGGCAATTGTATCTGCATTGGTATTCAGTAGCTGCCCTTTTTTATCATGTGTAAGCGGGGCAATCACCAATGAAATATTTTGTTGTAAAATCTGATTGATGAATTCAGTATTCACTTTATCTATATCACCCGCAAAACCATAATCTATTGCTGAGTTTATTCTTTTATGTGCCCGAATTACATTACCGTCTGCACCTGTAAGCCCAAGTGCATTGCAATTTTGTGCCTGTAGTTTTGCAATAATATTTTTATTGATATAACCGGCATACAGCATCGTTATCACTTTCAATGTTTCTGCATCAGTAATTCTTCTGCCATCAATTAATTGCTGCTGTATGCCCATTGCTTCGGCTATACTGGTGGCCAGTTTACCGCCACCATGCACCAATATTTTTTTTCCAGCAATCTGTGCAAAATCTTTTAAAAAAGAAGAGAGCTTATCATCATCATCAATAATGTTTCCGCCGATTTTTATGATAAATAAAGCCCCCTCCCTACCTCCCCCGGTGGGGGAGGAGTTTAATTCGAAGTCTTCAATGTTATTTGAATGATCACTCATTATTAAAATTCAAAAGGTTTGTAAAAAATAGTTCCTATGTTCTCCTTTCAGGGGATCAGCGGATCTAAAATAGCTGCTATCACTGCCTGTGCAGCCCACACCCTGTTGGCTGCCTGCTGCGTTACCAGGCTGTTTGGGCCATCCAATACTTCATCACTCAGTTCTACATTTCTTCTTACCGGCAGGCAATGCATAATTTTTGCATGGTTGCTGATGGATAATTTTTCATTGGTAAGCATCCAGTCTTCACTCACGTGTGGCATTGCACCATAATCACCGAAAGCACTCCAGTTTTTTACATAAACAAAGTCTGCATCTTTTAATGCCTGCTGCTGGTTAAGTACAATTGTTGCACCCCTGGTAAACTGTTCATCCAGCGTATATCCTTCGGGGTGAGTAATAACAAAATCTGCCTGTCCCCAGGCATTTATCCATTGCGAAAATGAATTGGCTACACATTGTGGTAAAGGTTTTATATGCGGTGCCCAGGATAAAACAATTTTTATTTTTGACCCAAAAGCTCTCGGGTTTTGATTGTTGATTTTTAAACTTTCCTGGATAGTAATAATATCAGCCAATGACTGTAACGGGTGCAGTGTAGCGCTTTCTAAACTCACCACCGGCACCCCGGCATATTTTATAAATTGATTAATAACTGTTTCGGTATAATCATCTTCCCGGTTTTTTAAACCGGGAAAAGTACGGATACATAAAATATCGAAATAACAACCCAGTACCGGGGCGGCATCTTTAATATGTTCAACCGATGTTCCATTCATCACAGCTCCTTCAGCAAACTCAAGGGCCCAGCCATCTTTGTCAACATTAAAAACAATAGTTTCTATACCCAGGTTTTTTGCGGCCACCTGGGTACTGATCCTGGTACGCAGACTTGGGTTTAAGAATAAGAGACCTATTTTTTTATTTGCACCTAAAGCTGCATCAACAAAGGGATTGGCTTTGTATAGCAGTGCTTTTGCAACAAGTGCATCTATATCTTTAACATCGTTAACTGAAATAAAATTTTTCATACTGCCTGCCCTCCGCAAAGGAGAATTTAATTTGTTTATTCAATATTATTTAAACGCTCTTTTTCAACCGCTGCCGGGGTTATGCAAGTTCCTTTTTTATTGCCTCTAAAAAAATATCAGCTTCTGTTTTTGTAATATTCAATGCGGGCAAAAGCCTTATCACGTTTGGTTTTGATTCTCCGGTAAAAATTTTATGCTTATACAACAGGTTTTTCTTTACTGCTGCATAAGTTTCCGGCAACTGGATGCCTATCATTAAGCCACGCCCTCTTACTTCAATAATATTTGGAAGTTTTTTTAATTCCTCCGTTAAATAATTACCAATACTTTCTGCATTTTTCATCAGGTCATTATTGTCTATTTCTTCCAGCACTGCCAATGCTGCTGCACATGCCAGGTGATTGCCGCCGAAGGTGGTGCCAAGCATAAAATGTTTTGCTTTGAACTTTGGTGCAATAGCAATTCCAGCTACCGGAAACCCATTGCCCATACCCTTTGCCATGGTATAGATATCTGCATCCACCCCGGCAAAATCATGAGAGTAAAATTTTCCACTTCTGCCATAGCCACATTGTACCGCATCGGCAATATAAACAGCATCATTTTTATCGCATAAACTTCTTATTGTTTGCAGAAATTTTTCCGTGGCAAGGTTAATTCCACCAACGCCCTGTATCCCTTCTATGATTACAGATGATATTTCATATTGCCTGAAAGCCGCCTCCAGAGCAGCTTCATCATTAAACGGCAGAAAAATAACATTGGCTGTTTCATTTACCGGTGCAACAATAGAAGGATTGTCGGTAGCTGCCACAGCCAGAGATGTACGCCCATGAAATGCTTTTTTAAATGCAATTATTTTTTTTCTGCCATTGTAAAAAGAGGCGAGTTTTAAAGCATTTTCATTTGCTTCGGCACCTGAGTTACAAAGGAATAATTGATAATCTACCTTACCCGAAACTTTACCTAATTTATCTGCCAGCTCCTGCTGCAAAGGAATTTTTATTGAGTTGGAATAAAAAGCAATTTTATTTAACTGCTGCTGAATCCGATCTACCCAATGTGCATTTGTATGGCCAATGGAAATTACTGCATGGCCGCCATACATATCTAAATATTTTTCTCCTTTATCATCCCATACATAAGAGCCTTTGGCTTTTACAATGCTAACATCATTTAAAGGATATACATCAAATAATCTCATCTTAAAAATAATTTGCTTTTAATTTTAACCCTGTTGTTTCTTCCAGCCCAAACATCAGGTTCATGTTTTGTACTGCCTGCCCGCTGGCCCCTTTTAATAAATTATCAATAGCAGAATGGACAACCAGGTTATTTTCTACTTTTTCTAAATTAATAATGGCTTTATTGGTATTTACTACCTGCTTTAAACTGATGGGCTCCTGGCTAATAGTTACGAAGGGATGATGTTTATAAAAATTGTTGTACAGTACGTGTAGTTCTGTAATATCCAAAGAACATTTTAACTGAGAACTGACAAATATTCCACGGGTAAAATCTCCCCGCCAGGGCACAAAATTTACAGCGCCTCCGTCTAAAGGTGAGGAGAAAGATGGCTGCAACTGCGATAATGATTCGCTTATTTCGTCTAAATGCTGATGCGAAAGTGTTTTATAAGCCTGTATATTATTTGCCCGCCAACTGAAATGCGATGTGGCTGAAAGCGATTGCCCGGCACCGGTAGAACCTGTGATACCGGTAGTGTAAACTTCTTTTAAAATACCAGCACTTGCCAAAGGCAGTAATCCTAATTGTATGGCCGTAGCAAAGCATCCGGCATTTGCAATACTATCTGCCTTTTTAATTGCCTCCCTATTTAACTCTGGTAAGCCATAGATAAAATTTCTTTTTTCAAAAGATGCATTTTCTTTCAACCGGAAATCATTACCAATATCAATCAGTTTAATATTTAAAGGAATATCATTGTCTTCCAAAAAAGAGATAGCTTCTCCATGCCCGGCACAAAAAAATAAGACATCAATATCAACATGATGCGCTGCAGAAAAGGCCATGTTGGTTTCCCCTGCCAGGTCTTCATGTACTTTACCCAGCACATTACCTGCATTACTTTTACTTTGTACAAAAATAATTTCGGCGGCGGGATGATTTAATAATATCCTCACCAACTCCCCGCCGGTATAACCTGCACCGCCAATAATACCAACCTTAATCTTTTGATCCATCTGCTTCTTTTTTTATCAAATGATAAATACCTGTTTGATTGCCAAATATTTTTGAAAACCCTCTTACCTCTTCTCCGGTCCAGCCGGTATTCATTTCGCCATAAGTACCAAAGCGTTTACTCATCAGGTCGTATGCAGATTGAATACCGGTAACAACAAAACGGTATGGCAACAATTCTACAAATACATCACCGGTTACATGCTGCTGTGTGCTTTCAAAAAAAGATTCTATGTCTCTCATTACAGGATCCATTATCTGCCCTTCATGCAGCCAGTTGCCATAAAACTGTGCTAACTGATCCTTTAAATTTAATTGCCATTTGGTTAGCACATGTTTTTCCAAAGCGTGATGCGCTTTTAAAATCAGCATTGGCGCTGCGGCTTCAAAACCCACACGGCCTTTTATGCCAATGATAGTGTCGCCAACGTGTACATCCCTGCCAATAGCATAAGGGCCTGCGATGCCTTGCAGAAACTGTATAGCTTCGGATGGATGCGAAAATTCTTTATCATTAACTTTTGACAATTCGCCTCGGGTAAATGACAATTTAATATTTTGTGGTTGTAATGTTTTATCTAATTGTGTTGGCCACGCTTCTTCGGGCAACATACCATTGCTGTTTAATGTTTCTTTACCCCCAACGCTGGTGCCCCACAATCCTTTGTTTACCGAGTACGCCGCCTTTTCAAAATTCATTGCTACGCCATTCTCTTTTAAATAATTTATTTCTGCCTCCCTGCTTAATTGTAAATCACGAATAGGTGTAATAATTTCTACACCGGGGATCATACTGTTAAAAATCATATCAAACCTCACCTGATCGTTGCCTGCACCGGTACTGCCATGCGCCACCGCAGCAGCACTTAATTTTTTTACATGCGCTGCAATATTTACAGCCTGGCTTAACCTTTCTGCGCTTACACTTAACGGATAGGTATTGTTTTTTAATACATTGCCAAACACTAAATATTTTATAATGGAATCGTAATAATTTTTAACGGCATCAATTGTTGTATGGGATGTTACACCAAGGTTATACGCATGTTTTTCTATTTGCAATAATTCTTCCCCGTTGAAACCACCTGTGTTAATTACAACAGAATGCACTTCATATCCTTTTTCTTTTGTAAGATATTTTGCACAGAAAGAAGTATCCAGGCCGCCGCTGAAACCCAGCACCAGCTTAGCACCAGCCCCTAAAGGTATTTTTGATAAATGTTGACTGTTCGCAATATTCATTATTTAGTTATTTGTGTATTTTAAAAATTAAAAAAGGAACGCAGGATAGATTTGCCGCCGCCTGCAGCTTTTTGATTACGCATAAAAAACTGCAGCAATTTGCTTTGCTTTAACCGCATAAAACGTTCGTATAGTTTTGAATGCTGCTTAAAATCTTCGGCTGTTTCTTCGGGCTCATAATGATCTTTAGGATCATAAAGCATAGCAGTGCACATACAATTTTTTCTATCCTTGCTCATTAAAATATCATAGTTTACACAGCTTTTGCAGCCCGCCCAAAACTGTTCATCATCCGTTAGTTCGCTGTAGGTTACAGGTTCGTAGCCAAGATCAGAATTAATTTTCATTACAGCAAGCCCTGTAGTAAGACCGAATATTTTTGCCTCAGGATATTTTTGCCGGGAGAGCTGAAATATTTTTTCCTTTATTCTTTTTGCTACCCCGCTTTTTCTAAATGCCGGCGCTACAATTAACCCGCTGTTGGCTACAAAAGAATCGTGGCCCCAGGCTTCAATGTAGCAGAAGCCAACCCACCCGCCAACATTGGTTAATGCAATTACTGCTTTGCCTTCCGTTATTTTTTGGGCCACATAAGCAGTAGAGCGTTTAGCAATACCCGTTCCTCTTACTTTGGCAGAAGACTCCATTTCGGCGGTGATGATAGTAGCGTACTTTGTATCGGTATCGATAGCAGCACGAATAATTATGCTTGAATTTTCCAATTTGCTAAAAATTGAAATGAATAAATAAAGATAGATGAAAATTTAAAGGCACATAAAGTGCAGAAAATGTCTGGGGGATTTTTTCACTGACAGGGGCATGTTTTTATATGCTCGTCCTATCAGCACCCACGTCTGGGTCGAAGATGGGTTACTAAAACACATAAAGCGGAAAACTCAATATTGAAAATGTTCTTTTGCAACGCCTGAAATTGTTTTTATAAAAATAATGAAATCAAAAATAAACTAATATTAGTTAATGAAGGAGAAAAGTTATTATTATTTTGTTATTATCCGCACAAATGGGAATAGAGAAATGCTATCAGCCATTTTTTTAACCCGCAATTCATAAAGCCTGTTGTCCACTCACCATTGATTTAATGTCTGTTGATTTATCAACCATCAATTGAAATTCTTTCAATCCCTCTGCTATCTTACGGTCGTTACCCAATCTTGGCACTTTGTTTTGCCCGCCCAGTTTGCCGATGCTTTTCATATAATCTACAAAACCGTTCTTTTTAATGGGCGTTATTTTTAACTGCTGCAGAATATTGCCTCCTACTAAGTCATCGTAATAAACATTTCTTGCCCGCAGGTTATCATCTATTTTTTTTTCAAATACTTCCATATTGACCGGCATATTTTCAAATTCGATAAACCATTCATGATAACTTTTTCCTGCATCCTGTGTAATAAACGGAGCTACGGTAAATTCCCGGATATGAATGTTTTCCTCTGCTGTTGCCTTCAGCATGGCTGCTTCTACTTCCTCTACAATTACATGCTCGCCAAAGGCAGAAATATAATGTTTGGTGCGGCCACTAACAATAATACGGTATGGATCTGTAGAAATAAATTTCACCGTATCGCCCAAATTGTATGCCCACAAGCCCGCATTGCTGGTTATAATGAGTGCATAATTTTCTCCGGCTTTTACATCCTTAAGCGTAAGCCTGGTGGGATGCTCATTATTAATTTCTGCTACCGGAATAAATTCATAAAAAATTCCGCTGCAGGTATTCAGCAACATACCTGGGGCTGATTGAGAATCCTGGAAAGCAAAAAAACCTTCGCTTGCGGGGAACAATTCAATCGTATCAATACTGCGGCCAATGCTTTCCGTTAGTTTGGCCTTGTAGGGTTCGTAATTTACACCGCCCTGTACCATTACGCTGAAGTTGGGAAACAACTCTCCTATTTTTTTTCCAGATTTTTCCATCAGCCGGTCAAAATACATCTGCATCCATGGCGGAATACCGCTGATCAGTGTCATATTCTGATCAATGGTTTCTTCTACAATTTTATCTAATTTTTGCTCCCAGTCTTCCAGGCAGTTTGTTTCGTAAGATGGTAATTGATTGGCTCTTAAATATTTTGGTACATGATGGTTTACAATACCACTGAGCCTTCCGGTAGGGATGCCGCCAATTCTTTCCAGCACGGGCGAGCCACTTAAAAAAATAAGCTTACCATCAGCAAATTTTGTGTTGCCGGTTTCGGCCATATAACAAAGCAAGGCATTGCGTGCAGTATTTATATGATTGGGAATAGAATCTTTTGTGATAGGTATATATTTTATTCCGCTGGTGGTGCCGCTTGTTTTGGCAAAATAAATGGGTAATCCTTTCCACAGTATATTGTGCTTACCTTCTTTTATTTTTTCAATGTAAGGTTTAAAAGCTTCATAATCCCGTACCGGCACCTGCTTTACAAAATCTTCGTATGTTTTTATATCTCCAAAACCGTGATCTTTTCCAAACTGGGTTTTAGTACCTGTTTTTATTAATTCATCTAATATCTTTTGCTGGTCTGCAACAGCAGTGCTCATTCCTTTTTTTATCTGCTTGTAAATATAATTGGCAAAAGGTTTTGCCAGGAGAGATTTTATTTTCATTGCTGATTAATCTTCTTTTGATAATTAATTACAATTACACTGCCATTCTGTATCCAGATCTATCACGGTTACCACTACCAGTTCATTTTGGTGCGGTGCAAACACAATGCGTACATGCTGCTTATCATGTGTTACGCCTTCCAGCGGATAGGTTTTACCCTTAGCATCTTCTTCTATTTTATTATAATTAATAGTGCCGCTGGCCAAAATTTCTTTTACTTCCGATTCGTCGATATGCCGGCAATCCATACGGCATCTTGCATGTTTGCTGTAAACAATATGGCTGATACTCCTGTCAAAACCATCCGCATTGGAAGGATTGGTTTGTGCCGTTTCAGTAGTATTTTTAACCTGTCCACGCTGGTTATTTTTAACCCAAATAAATAACAATATAGCTACCAACAATGCTAAATATGGAAAATATTTTTTATTCACGCTGCAATTTAAGAAGAATAAGTGTTCCGATAGCTTTCGGAAGAATTAATGGGCAATAGGCAATGGGTGATGGGCAATAGGCAATGGGCAATAGGCAATAGGCGATGGGCAATAGGCACTGGACAATGGACAATAGGCAATGGCAATAGGCGAATATACTTCGGGCTGGATGCGATGCACATTGGTATGCCGATGAACGGATTGTGACACAACGGTGATGCTATGAAAAACGAATGCCGGTATAAAAATGAATTGCATTATTTTTGCCGCAATGAACAAAACGGTAGCCTTACATACACTTGGGTGCAAACTAAATTTCAGCGAAACCACGGCCATTGGCCGCATGCTGGAAAATGACGGCTTTGTGAAAAAAGATTTTGAAGAAGTGGCTGATGTATATGTAATAAATACCTGCTCTGTTACCGGTAATGCCGATAAGGAATGCCGGCAACTGGTGCGCCGCATACAACGCAAAGCACCGGAAGCATTGGTGGTTATTACCGGCTGCTATGCACAGTTAAAGCCAAAAGAGATAGCCGCCATACCTGGTGTGGATCTGGTATTGGGTGCTGCCGAGAAATTTAATATCACTACACATCTTAAAGAGATTACCAAAAACGATTCGGCAAAAATATGCAGTTGCGATATTGAAGAGGTGAATGTTTTTATTCCCTCTCACTCTATTAATGAACGTACCAGGATATTTTTAAAAGTGCAGGATGGCTGCGATTATAACTGTAGCTTTTGTACCATACCGATGGCAAGAGGCAAAAGCCGGAGCGATACCATAGACAATGTGTTAAATAATGTAAAGGCCATTGCTGCCAGTGGCGGCAAAGAAATTGTGCTTACGGGTATAAACCTCGGCGACTTTGGCAAAAGCCCCACCCCAGCCTTACCCGAAAGGGAAGGAGCAAAAAACAAATCGCTGAAAGTAAACAGAAATGAAAATTTCTTTGAGCTTATCAAAGCATTGGATGCAGAGGATTGTAGTGTAGAGCGTTTCCGGATATCTTCTATTGAGCCAAATTTACTGAGCAATGAGATCATAGAATTTGTGAGGAACAGTAAAAAATTTATGCCGCATTTTCATATCCCGTTGCAGAGTGGCAGCAATAAAACCCTGGCAGATATGCGCCGCCGTTATAAGAAAGAATTATATGCGGAAAAAGTAGGATTGATAAAAATGGTGATGCCGCATTGCTGTATTGGGGTAGATGTAATAGTGGGCTTTCCGGGAGAGACAGATGAAGACTTTGCAGAAACAGCAGAATTTTTACAGGCATTAGACATCAGCTACCTGCATGTATTTACTTATTCTGAAAGAGATAATACACACGCCCTTGCCCTGGGGCCGGTAGTGCAGATGCATACCCGCCATCAACGCAATAAAATTTTAAGAAATATCAGCTACCTTAAAATGCAGGCCTTTACAGAAAAACATATTGGGCAAACCAGGAAAGTGCTTTTTGAGACAGTAAATAAAAACGGCATGATGGAAGGTTACACCGACAACTATATTAAAATAACAGTGCCTCACAAAAAGGAATGGGTGAATGAAATTGTGGAATGGAGGATATAAAAAGAAGTCAATGGTCAATAGTCAATTGTCAATAGTCAATAATGTAATCATTGCAGTTCATAATCCAACTTGCAATTTCTAAAAATTCATTGACAATTGCCCCTTGCCCATTGCCCATTGACAGATGACTACCCTTCAGCATATTCCCTCATATATTCGTAAGGTTTATTAAGCTTACCGGCTTTTACAATGGTAGCATCATCTATTAATTTACTGCCGGGTGTCAGCAG
>JANLQE010000100.1:0-3108 GCA_031367625.1 Bacteroidota bacterium | reverse complement strand
AAAATAAGGCCGCAAAGGCACTTTGCAATTCTTAGCCTCTTTGCGTTAAAATATTATCTGTTAATTAATTTCGAAAATATTCATATATTATTTTTTGGTACACGCAAAGCCGCAAAGGAGAATAAGCCCGCAAATGCTCTTTGCAATTCTTTGCATCTTTGCGTGAAATATTACGTGTTAATTAATTTCGAAAATTTTTATAAATTATGTGTTAATTCTCGCAAAGCCGCAAAGGAGAATAAGCCCGCAAATGCTCTTTGCGGCTTTGCAATTCTTAGCCTCTTTGCGTGAAGATATTATCTGTTAATTAATTTCGCCGCATCTTTTGCAAAGTAAGTCGCTATCAAATCACCGCCGGCTCTCTTAATAGAAGTAAGTGTTTCTATGATGGCTTTATTTTCATCTATCCATCCCCGCTGTGCTGCTGCTTTTATCATGGCATATTCGCCGCTGATATTATACACACTAACGGGAACGTCCACTGCATTTTTTACTTCACGTACAATATCTAAGTAAGGAAGCCCGGGTTTTACCATCACAATATCCGCCCCTTCTTCTATATCCATCAAGGCTTCTTTTACTGCTTCTATGCGGTTGGCATAATCCATCTGGTAAGTTTTTTTATCGCCAAATCCCGGCGCACTATCCAATGCATCCCGGAACGGCCCATAAAAACACGAGGCATACTTTGCACTGTAGGCCATGATGCCCGTTCTGGTAAAATTATTTTGTTCCAAACCCTCACGGATAGCGCCTATGCGGCCATCCATCATATCACTTGGGGCAACCATATCAGCACCCGCAGCAGCATGGCTGATACTCATTTTTACCAATGCTTCTACGGTTTCATCATTTACAATTTCGCCGTCTTTTACAATCCCATCGTGGCCATAAGAGGAGAAGGGATCGAGTGCAACATCAGTCATCACGTACATTTCGGGCACTGCATTTTTAATGGCTTTTATGCTGCGTTGCATCAAGCCATCAGCATTCCAGGCTTCTTTACCTGTATTGTCTTTTAGCTCATCTTTGCATTTAATAAACAACAACACCGATTTAATACCAAGGCTCCATAAGACTTTTACTTCTTTTACCGTAAGGTCTATACTCCGCCGGTAGTAATCCGGCATAGAAGCAATTTCTGTAGCAATATTTTCACCTTCTTCTATAAATAAGGGAGCGATAAAATCTCCGGGAGTAAGAATAGTTTCTGCTACCATGCTACGTATGGCCGGAGTTGTTCTTAAAATTCTGTTTCTTCTTTGTAAGATCATAATATAAAAATTTAATGACGCTTTGGCAAAGTTCTAAATTGTTTTAAAACTCAGGTTAGATTAAACTTTGCCAAAGTTTTGATACCTAACCAGTCTCTTGGATGCAAACATGCCTGTAGTAATTTATCTTCTTCACTACCTTTTTCAGGCATATAATTGTATTCAAACTTTACGGTTGGTGGCAGGCTCATTAAAATACTTTCGGTTCTTCCATTTGTTTTTAAACCAAAAATAGTTCCCCTGTCATGCAGCAGATTAAACTCTACATACCTTCCTCTCCTTATCTCCTGCCAATGCTTTTGTTCCGCCGTATAAGACAAATTTTTTCTTTTTTCTACAATAGGAATATACGCTTCAATAAAACCATATCCACATTCTTTTGCCAGCCCTATCCAAAAGTTTTCATCTTTTTCTGCTGATGGTTTTTGATGATCATAAAATATTCCACCAACACCCCGGCGTTCATTATTGCGATGTGTGTTTACGAAATAATCATCGCATTGCTTTTTAAAATCAGGATAAAAAGCTGCATCAAATTTATCGCAGGCATTTTTATACACCTGGTGAAAATGTACAGCATCTTCCTCAAATAAATAATAGGGTGTAAGATCTGTTCCACCGCCAAACCAACAGTCTACAGCCCCACCGCCACCCGGTGGGGGGAACAAAGAAGCGTCTTCATTTTTGTATAGTTCAAACATTCTATAGTTACAATGAACAGTTGGAACAAAGGGATTAACAGGATGCAGGACGATACTTAAACCGCAGGCAAACCAGCGATCGCCAACAATTTGTAGTTGTGTTTTCATTGCCTCTGTTACCTCACCAAAAACAACAGAAGTATTTACCCCGCCTTTTTCAAAAATATTTCCATTTGCAATCACTCTTGTTTTTCCACCCCCGCCTTCTGCCCTATCCCATTTATCTTCCACAAATTTTGCTTTTCCATCTGCAGTTTCAAGGGCAGTGCAAATTTGATTTTGCAAACTTTCTATAAATAATATCCATTGGTCTTTAATACCCATTTTAAATTATGCATTAATAATTTAGTTATTTTTATTTATACCAAATTCTTTTACTGCATCTACAAAGGCCTTTGCGTGATCTACCGGCACATTCGGCATAATGCCATGGCCCAGATTTGCTATGTACCGGTGTGTTCCAAACTCATCAATCATTTCTTTTACCGCTTTTCTAATTTCTGGTATGGGAGCCAATAATTTTGATGGATCAAAATTTCCCTGTAAGGTTATTTTATTATTGGTAAATGTTCTTGCCACCTGGGGAGAAATACACCAATCAATTCCTAAGCCGGCAGCACTGCTTTCACTCAATTCTTTTAGAGCATACCAACTTCCTTTTGGAAATAAAATTACCGGTGCATCATCTTTTAAAGCATCAGCTATCTGCAATAAATAAGGTTGAGAATATATTTTAAAATCAGCAGGACTTAATGATCCTGCCCAGCTATCAAAGACCTGCACCGTATCTGCGCCGGCATTTACCTGCGCTTTTAAATATTGTATAGTGATGTCAGTAATTTTTTTCAGGAGGTTATGCGCTACTACCGGTTGGGTGTAAGCGAACTGTTTTGCTCTATCCCAGGTCTTGCTTCCTTTGCCTTCTACCATATAACAGAGTATCGTCCACGGGGCACCGGCAAAACCAATTAATGGCACACGGCCATTCAATTCTTTTTTTGTAAGACTTAATGCATTCATCACATAACTTAAACTTTCTTCGGCACCATCAATTATTAATGCATCAATATCATTTTTTGTTTTAATTGTTTTTGGTAAGGACGGGCCTTTGCCTTCTTCCATCAAAACTTCCA
>JANLQE010000093.1:0-2910 GCA_031367625.1 Bacteroidota bacterium | reverse complement strand
CCGACACGGCTGTAACAGCCATTGCACGAAATATTGAAATTAATATAAAACAACTTTTACATGAAAAAGATGTACCGCAACCTGTGCAGCCCGAGAGTTTTTATTTAATGTAGATAGATCAAAAGAACATCTTTTGAAACTCTGTAGTAATTAAAAAAATATGAATAAACAGCGGCATGAAAAAGAATAGAAAATTATAAAATTACATTCCTGATTTTTCTATTTGCATTGGTTATGTTGGGATGTTTTATAAGTATGTGGATTTGTGTAATTATTTTTAAATTGTAGAACAGTTATAATTATTTGTTGCAATCTGCGATTTGTTAATGCGGGTATTATGGCTCTTTATTAAAACAATGGATATGAGTAAAAATTTTCCTGTAATGTTTATTATCCTGATCCTGTTCACCAGTTGCCAGGGACAACAGCCAAAAATTATATCTGTAGAAATAGACACAACCATTACGCCGGTAACTTCTTTTTCTAAATTTTTTTTTGATAGTGCAAAACTGGAAGTATTTATTAAAGCACAGGAAGCCGGCGATAGTGCTGCCGCACAACTGCGTAATTTTTATAAAAGGCGCAACTATCAATTTGCCTGGTTTACGGAAGATGGAATTGCAGAACACACCCGTTCTTTCTGGAATCTTCACAACAACTATATCAGTGATTTTGGAGACACTGCTTTGAAATTTAAGAACCTGCACCGTAATATAGACCTGTTGATGAATGAAGACACGCCAATAAACATTGTAACGGAAAGAATGCTGCAAACAGAACTTGAGTTAACTATGCATTTTTTTGAGTATTCAAACAATGCTTATTCCGGCAAATTAAATCCCAATGAATTGCAATGGCATATTCCCCGGAAGAAAATAAATGCTGTGATATTGCTTGATTCCCTGATTGCCCGTGATGGCAAAAACCTGCAGGACTGGGAGCCGGTGAATATATATTACCAACTTTTAAAAAAAGAACTGGTGCATTATCATGAAATACATAAAGCGGGGGGTTGGCAACAGATAACTTTAGATAAATTAAAAAAATACAAGCCTGGTGATTCTGCGCTGGTTATTAAACAGGTGAAGCAACGTTTGCAAATTTTTAGTGATGATAAAGCTATTGATACTACTGAATACTATACAAGCAGTTTAATAGCTGTAATAAAGAGAACGCAAAAAAGTTTTGGTTTTAAAGAAGATGCTGTTATTACTGCCGCATTGATTAAGGAATTGAATATTTCTGTTGAAGAAAGAATAAAGAAATTGCTGATTAACCTGGAACGAATGAGATGGGTGCCTCAGCACCCTGGAGGAGACCTGATTATTGTAAACATTCCGGAATTCAGGCTGCATGTATTTGAAGGTGGGAAAAAGTTGTTTAGTATAAATATTGTTGTAGGCAAAGCAGCCAACAACACAATTATTTTTACGGGTGAATTAAAACACGTTGTATTTAGTCCGTATTGGAATGTACCACGCAGCATTGTGCGAAATGAAATCCTTCCCGCCATAAAGAGAAACCGTAATTACCTTGCCAAAATGAACATGGAGCAAACCGGTTACAGCAACGGTTTGCCGGCGATACGACAAAAGCCCGGTGGGGCAAATGCCTTAGGTAAAGTGAAATTTATTTTCCCCAATAGTTACAATATTTACTTTCATGATACACCGGCCAAATCGCTGTTTAATGAAGATAACCGTGCTTTCAGCCACGGGTGTATACGATTAGCCGAACCAGAAAAACTGGCAACTTTCCTATTGCGCAATCAGCCAGAATGGACAACGCAAAAAATGAACGAGGCTATGACTGCATCAATAGAGAAATGGATTCCGTTGAAAAAATCATTACCTGTATTCATTACTTATTTTACGGCCTGGGTTGACAGTGAAGGGCTACTAAACTTTAGGGATGATGTTTATGGACATGATAAAAAATTAGCAAAGCATTTATTTGAGCAGTAAAGTATTAGGTGCAGCTCTCAATTTGTTCGAGAGCAAAAACCGCTGTATAAAAAGTAAGTAAAATTATTAATGGCATGTCTGCAAATCATTTCAACATAAAAGGTTTAACACCTAAGCAAGTGCTTGAGGCCAGGGAAAAATATGGATACAACAGGTTAGATTATAAAAAAGAAAATAGATTTCTGGAAGTTTTAAAAACCCTGGCAAAAGAGCCAATGGTTATTTTATTATTGGTGGCATCCTTCATTTATTTTATAAGTGGAAATACCGGGGATGGCATTTTTCTCGCCTCCGCTATTGTGATAGTATCCACCATTTCTTTATACCAGGATTCAAGAAGCCGTAATGCGCTGGAGAAATTAAAAATCCTTACGCAGCCCAATTGTAAAGTTATCAGGAATGGCGAAGTGGAAGAAATAAAAAGTGAAGAATTAGTAGTTGGCGACAGCCTGATGGTGGAAGAAGGTGAATCAATTGCCGCAGACGGCATCATCGAACATTCCAACGATTTTTCGGCAAACGAATCCATACTCACGGGTGAATCTTTATCGGTTTACAAAGACAAAACAAAAGAGGATAATTTAATTTACAGCGGCACAACGGTAGCCAGCGGATTAGCAGTTGCCAGCATCACAGCCATTGGCATTGAAACAAGGTTGGGCAAAATCGGCAAAAGCCTGGAGAGCATAAAAGAAGAAAAAACACCTTTAGAATTACAGATAAATAATTTTGTAAAAAAGATGGTGATTGCAGGAGCCGTTGTATTTATTATTGTTTGGATAATAAACTATTTCCGGTCGTATAATGTATTGGATAGTTTGCTAAAAGCACTTACCCTTGCAATGAGTATTTTGCCTGAAGAAATACCTGTTGCGTTAACCACATTTATGGCATTGGGGGCCTGGCGGTTGATGAAAATGGGCATTGTTGTAAAACAAATGAAAAC
>JANLQE010000085.1:0-4604 GCA_031367625.1 Bacteroidota bacterium | reverse complement strand
GTAAATAGTATCAAATGCCAGCGACGATTTACCACTGCCACTTACGCCGGTAAACACTACCAGTTGATTCTTGGGTATTTTTATATCAATGTCTTTCAGGTTGTGCTCCCTAGCACCAAACACTTCAATAAATTCGTTGCTTATTATATCTTCGGAAGGAGATTTCTTTACTTTGGCCATGTATTATTTTACTGTGTTGCAAAGATACAAAACAAAAAAGTGCAGGGTTTGATTGGGTATCCCGTTGTTTAATATTTTTTAGGGGCGGCTTTATCATTACTGTTTAATTTTATACCGGTTTCACCTCGTTAAAATTATAATTATCTTCATCATCCACAACAAAACTATTGGCCATGGCAGATATGGTAAGTAAAAACTACATGACTGTTTTACAGACCCTGAAAGAAAGAATCAGGCAGGCAAGGTTACGTGCTGTTGTTGCTGTTAACAATGAATTGCTTACTGTATTCTGGGAAATTGGTAATACCATTCGTAAACAGGAAAAGGCCGAAGGCTGGGGTACTAAAACAGTAGAAAGACTAGCCATTGATTTAAAAATTGAGTTCCCTGATATGAAAGGTTTGTCTCCCAGAAACCTCCGTTATATGAGGGAATTTGTGCTGGCTTACCCTAAGTTTACAATTTTGCAACGAAGCGTTGCAAAATTGAATAATAACAATAAAAACCCCTCTTTTACAATTTTGCAACAGGCCGTTGCAAAATTACCCTGGGGGCATAATTGTACCCTGCTGGATAAATTAAAACAACCAGAAGAAAGATTATTTTATGCTCAAAAAGCAGTACAAAATGGATGGACACGTGCTATGTTGGTAAACCAGATCGAAAGCGGGCTGCATAAGCGACAAGGTATGCTTACCAGCAATTTTACCAGTTCACTACCTGCTTACGAATCTGAATTGGCAATGCAGCTTTTTAAAGATCCTTATCAACTTGATTTTATAATGCTCGGTGAAGAAGCAAAAGAAAGGGATTTAGAAAATGCGCTGATGAACCAGGTTACCAAATTTCTATTGGAGTTAGGTGATGGCTTTGCCTTTATGGGAAGGCAAAAAAAATTTGAAGCCGGTGGCAGAGAGTTCTGTATTGATTTATTATTTTATCACACCAGGTTAAGAAGGCATATCATTATTGATTTAAAAATAGGTGAGTTTGAAGCAGAGTTCATCAGTAAAATGAACCTTTACCTGGGCCTGGCAGATGACAATTTAAAAGGTAAGTATGATGAGGCTTCTATCGGGTTGATACTGTGTAAAACCAATAATAAAATTGTTGCGGAATATGCCCTGAGAGATATGACTAAACCCATTGGAATTGCTGAATATAAAATTTCGCAAAAACTGCCAGGCAATATCAAAGGAAAACTTCCCAGCATTGAAGAGATTCAAAAACGCATGGATAAAGAACTAAAAGAAACGCCCATAAAGATCAATGAAAAATTAAAGGCTGTAAAAAGGAAAATTAAAAAATAAAGAACGCTAATTGAGAGGAACATTATAATACAATAGCCATAACGTTTTACAATTTTTCTTAAAAAATCTATCAATGCTATCAAACTTATTTGGTAAAAAAGAAGACACCGAATCTCCTGCTGTTTTTAAAGACAAAGTATACATCCATTCAACCGGTAAAATAAATGCCTGCCTGCAATTAGCCAAAGCGCAACCTAAAAACATTTTTATCGCATGGTTTGATGAAACAGCCGAAACTTACAAAGCATTTTTTGCACAAAATGGAATTGATAAAGATAGAATAACAACGGTTGGTAAAATAGATATAACCGCACTACAAAACTTTCAACCGGTATTTTTAGAGCATTACCCATTACCTGCAAAAGAACTGGAACTGGTAAAAGACTGGCAGCTTACAAACATCCCCGTTTTCAGTGCCATGGACGAACCGTTGTTTAAACACTTTGGCAGTGATAAAATGATACCGCTGATAAAGCTGTTTGGTATGAAAGAAAGTGAAGCCATTGAACATTCTTATGTAACCGAATCTATCATAAAAGGACAGGGCAAGATCGCTAATAAAGTTGTAACAGAACAAACAGCGGATTCTCAGGCAGAGTGGATGAATAAAAATATGAACGATTAATTTACGCTTCGCTCATCCTACGCAAATAATTCATCACCGCAGTAATTTCTCCGTAACTATAACCATCGCCCAGCTTTTGTTTAATAGGGGCAATGGCAAGACTATTGTTATTTGCTTCAATGGCTTCGGTAATTACTTTCAACTTTTCTGCATTCACCAGTTCATTAATTTTCAATTCTCCGGAGAAAATAAAATGTGCCAGGTGGCCTTCAACAGTGCCGGTAGAGAGGCCTCTTTCAAAAGCAATTTCATCAACCGACCGGCCTAACTGAAACAGTTGCAGGCTTAGCTTTTTTGTATCGGAAGTTTTTTCAACGGCAGAAGATTTGCGCTGCCGCTTGGGTACTTTTGCGTCAATTTTTGTGGTGAGGTTGTTAGCCCTGCAGTAATCTATAATAGCATCTAAAAAGTTGTTGCCGTACCGCTCCAGCTTGATGGCTCCAAAGCCGGAGATCTTTGCCAGCGCTGCATTGGTGAGTGGCAGGTAAGTAGCCAGCTCCATCAATGTAGTATCACTAAAAACCTGGAAGGCAGCTACATTTTCGGCTTCCGCCAGATCATACCGGATGGCTTTTAGCTTTTTAAAAAGGTCGGCATGCACCGGTTCTACCACACTGCTTTTTTGTACAATTTCCTTATTTACCGAAACAGATTTTACCAGCATCACCTGCATCTCTCCTCTCAATATCTGCTTACTTATTTCGTTCAGTTGCAACACCGGGTATTCTGTATCACTTTGTTGCAGGTACCCCAACTGCAGCATATCCTTCACATACATTTTCCATTGGTCTTTGCTGATGGCTTTACCAATACCAAATGTTTTGATTGCCTGGTGTTCTGTTCTTGTAGTGCTGCTGCCTCTTAAAAAATCAATCACATAATTAATCCCAAATCGCTCCTGTAATCTTGTAACAGCACTTAGCAATTTTTGTGCTTCAATGGTAGCATCCACTTTTTCTTCCTGGCTTAAACACACATCGCAACTGCCACAAAAATTAGCAGCCGGTTCATCAAAATAATTCAATAAATATTTACGGCGGCATTGTCTCGTTTCGCAAAACGCCGCCATCTGATCCAGCTTTTTCAGCATCACTTTGCTCTGTGCTTCATTGCCTTCTACCCTGGCAAAACTTTTTAATTTAAACACATCCGAAGCACTGTAAAACAGGATGGCTTCACTGGGCAATCCATCCCTGCCTGCCCTGCCAGTTTCCTGGTAATAGCCTTCAATATTTTTTGGCAGATCTACATGCACTACAAACCGCACATTGCTTTTATTGATGCCCATACCAAAAGCGATCGTCGCTACAATAATTTTTATTTCATCTTTTAAAAACTTATCCTGGTTTTCTTCTTTTATATTTTTTTCCAACCCTGAATGATAGGCTGCTGCTGCATATCCTTCATCTCGTAGATCTTCTGCCAGCTTTTCGACAGAGCTGCGGCTAAGACAATAAATGATACCACTGTCTTCTTTATGCTCCGACAAAAAATCCGTCAACTGATTAAAATGATTCCGCTTTTGTTTGATGTAATAACTGATGTTGGGGCGGTTAAAAGAATTTTCATACACCGTATAGTCTGTTACCTCCAGCTTCTGAATGATATCTTTTTTGGTAAGCGAATCTGCTGTAGCAGTTAAGGCAATAATTGGCACAGCAGGGAATTGCTTTTTTAATTGCCCCAGCACCAGGTACTCCGGCCTGAAATCGTGGCCCCAATGGCTGATGCAATGTGCCTCATCAATGGCAAATAAGGATACATTGATCTCTTTTAAATAATTGAGTAACCCATTTTGTCCCAGCAAACGTTCGGGTGCTACATACAATAATTTAAGGCGGTTATTTTTTAACTGCTGAATGATGGAAGATTGCTCGGAAGAAGATTGGGAAGAGTTTAAAAAAGCCGCAGCAACACCATTCAATTTCAATGAATCTACCTGGTCTTTCATTAGGGCGATTAAGGGCGATACTACAATAGTAACTCCTTCCAGCACCAATGCCGGGATCTGGTAACACAAAGATTTACCACCGCCGGTGGGCATTAAAACAATGCTGTCTTTTTTTGCCAGTACATTTTCAATAATTTCTTCTTGGTTATGCCTGAAGGAATTATAGCCAAAGTATTGTTGTAATGTTTGCTGAATATTGTACATATCGGTCCGGTTCATTTTATCCCCATCAACAAGATAAAAATTTTTTGGTTATCCTTTTATAAAAAATGACCTAAGCTATTGGCAATAAAAAATTATCGTCTGTAACTCAATGCCAGTAATGCTTACAATTTTATTACAGGCAGTTCTTTAAAAAATATTTGGAATTTTAAAAGTTGCAGTTATACCTTTGCATCAGTTCTTTAGTTATCGCTTATCAAGAAAGGCAGAGGGTAATGGCCCGATGACGCCTTGACAACCTATCATTCAATTCCATGTTGGAAGTGAAAGAAAAGGTGCCAATTCCACCCCGATGGTTATCGGGACAGATAAGTCA
>JANLQE010000053.1:0-4594 GCA_031367625.1 Bacteroidota bacterium | reverse complement strand
TGGCTAAAGAATATATTACTGTCATTGCTGCTTGCATTTTTCAATTTGCCTGCAGCCTCTTCATTCATTCCATTTCCATTAGAAGATAATGAAAAACGGGTTTTGATATTATCTCTTACAGATGTGAGCATAATTTTTATTTTTTTCTTTTACTTAATATCATCAGCGTTGCCAATAAAAAAAGTATTACCGTTAGGCCAATCAGGCTGTATTTTAATACAGGTATATTGTTAGCAGGATGCCTGTACCAAACAACATTTAAATCTGTAAGTATTACAAATGCAATCAGTATTAATGCCGCATTCAGCCATCTTAAACTACTTTTCATATTTGTTTATATTTCATCTTCAACATGGCAATACGTAGCTTATTTTTTAACTGGTTGAATAGAGATGCCCGTTTATTTTTGGCTGAATATCTGCACTATTGGGTGCAATGTAAAACAGCCTCATAAGAGGGGCTGTTAGAGATGCTTTAGAAAGTTATTAGAAAATCATTAGAGCGTAGAATCAGGTGTGTGGAATCGTTACTTTAAATATGGTTCCATTATTTTCTTTGGATTGAATGGTAATGTCTCCTTTGTGTAAGCTAATAATTTTATGGGCCAGAAAAAGGCCGATGCCATTGCCATCGGCAAATTTTTTATTTTTTCCCCTGTAAAAAGGAGTGAATATATGTTGCAATTCTTCCGGGCTGATACCAATACCATTATCAGAAAAACTGAGAATAATATTTTGCTCATCATAAGAAATAGAAACATTGCTTTGTTTATTCTGCGAAAACTTACAGCCATTTTCCATCAGATTAATAAAGGCTACTTTTAATAAATACTCATTGCCCTGTACGGATATGAAATCATCGTTTTCAATTTCTTTTTCAAAAGCGATATTCACTTTATTGTTAGATTTATTATGCAGCACATCATTGCTGGCATCCAATAAAATTTCATCTAACCGCATTTCTTTAAATGAAATTTCAGTTTGGTCATAATTGGCTTTGGCTAAATCCAGCAAACTGCCGGAGAGACGGATTAATTTTTGGGTATCTGAAATTATATGTTCGATGGATTGTTTGTATTCTGTATTACTTCTTTCTTTTTGAATGGTAAGCTGCATTTCTGCCAGCATGGCTGTAAGAGGAGTTCTTAACTCATGAGAAATATTGGATACAAAATGCTTTTGTGCATCAAAAGAATCTTCAAGCCTGTTAAGCATTTCATTAAAGGTGATGGCCAATGCTGCAATTTCATCTTTGCGGTTGCCTTCATCTATCCGTAAATCTAAATTGGTGGCTGTAATATTTTTTACTTTATCTACCATAATGGAAACAGGCTGAAAGGCTTTTTTTGCAAGGAACCGGCCTACAAAAAAAATCACCACTACCGAAACAAGAAAAGCTATCAGCAGAGTATTACGAAGATTAATCAGTTTAGCAAGCCCGTATCCATCTATTGAAGCGGAGGTAACTACATACCTGTTATTATTATGCTCATACAAAAAACCCACCACCTGCATATCATTAATGTAAAATTGTATTTGCTTTAATGCAATAATACTGTCTATCATCCCTCTCGTTTCTTTCACCTTATCAATGTCAACAGCATCATGGTACAGCAAATTAAAGGAGGTATCATAAATAGCCACTTCTTCCTGAAATAGCGCATTGGGGGCCTTTTTATAAATTATCTGCAAAACATCAGGAGCAACTTTAGTATCAAATAATAAATTAGCTTTTGTAGCTCCTTCCTGTTTTAGCCGTTTAAAATATTCTTCTTCCCTTGTTGCGGATGAGGTGAAATAAACGGTTAATGCAAATGCCAGTAACAACGCTGCAATCAGCGAAGTAAACAAAAGGGTAAGCCTTGTTTTTATTTGCATGGTTAATCTTGTTTAAAAATAAACCCGAGCCCTGGTTTAGTATGAATGAGTTTTACATCAAAGTCTCTGTCAATTTTTTTACGGAGATAATTAATATAAACGTCAATAAAATTAGTGCCGGTATCAAAAGTGGTTTCCCACACTTTTTCTGCAATCTCTGTACGGCTTAATACTCTTTCAGTATTTTGCATCATGTACTCTAATAGTTTAAATTCCTTTGGAGTTAAAGAAATTTCAATGTTGTGACGTTTTACAATTTTGGTATGCAGGTTCAATTCAAGGTCGGCATATTTTAAAATAAATCCCTGCACATTTGCATTACTGTTACTGCGTTTTAGTAAAGCACGGATGCGGACATGCAATTCCCTTAAATCAAAAGGCTTTACTAAATAATCATCTGCACCTGCATCAAAGCCTTCTACTTTATCATTGGTAGTGCCTAATGCAGTTAGCATAATAATAGGGATATTGGGTTTCTGTAACCGCACTTCTTTGCAAAGGTCTATGCCGCTGATTTTAGGTAATACAATATCTGTAATAATAATATCATAATCATTGCTGATAGCTAATTTTTTACCGGTTTCGCCATCATAAGCTACCATTACAGTAAAACCCTGTTCTTCCAAACCCCTTTTAATAAGTTCGGCAATACGCTGTTCATCTTCTATCAATAATACCTGCACCATATTAAATAAATAAATTTTTACTATTTTCTTTTACTATAAAATTATTCCTTTTAAAATAATTGCAGGAATGCTAAAATAATTAACCAATCCTGCAATATACCGGTGTCTGCAACATTTGTATTAGCCGGCAAATTGCAAATAAAGCATAATTACAGCAGCGGAAGTCATTAATATTAATGTTGCAAAACCAAGCATGTTTGAAAGTTTTCCATTTGTATATTCTCCCATTACTTTTTTATTGTTAGCAATATGAAGTATAATAGCAATTAAAATTGGTGCTGTTAGTCCATAAAGTATAGCTGAATAAATGAGTGCTTTTATTGGTGAAATGCCGATGTAATTCATTAATAACCCCAGGATAAGCGAAATGGCAATTACGATATAAAATGCTTTTGCTTCATGAAATTTTTTGTCAAGCCCCTGTTCCCAGCCAAATGTTTCGGTTATGATGTATGAAAGTGAACCACTCAAAACGGGGATGGCTAAAAGCCCTGTGCCAATAACACCTGTTGCAAAAAGTAAATAAGCAAAATTCCCTGCAAGCGGTTTTAATGCCTGTGCAGCTTGTTCTACTGTATCAATTTGATGAATACCCCCATTAAATAAAACAGTGCCCGTTGTAAGAATGATAAAGAACATTACAAGGTTAGAAAACAACATTCCGAAATCTACATCCTGTTTCATGTCGTGCATAATTTTTTTATTAAGCATTAAGATTTTTTTGTTCTTTCTGTCTTCTACTTCCATTGTTGCCTGCCAAAAGAAAAGATAGGGCGAAATGGTAGTACCAAGAATAGCAACGAGTATGCTGACAAAATTTTTATCGAATTTTATAGTTGGAATAAAAGTTCCTTTTAAAACTGCTGCCCAATCCTGCTTGTAAAGAAATGGAACAATTAAGTAAACCAAAAGAACCATGCACAAATATTTCAGCACCGAAGCTATTTTTTGATAGGGTAAAAACACGATTGAAACTATGAGTATAATAGTAAAAGCGATACTAAAAAAAATTGCATGAATAGAAGGAAAAAGCAGATTGCCTACTGCCCCCATTCCTGCAATGTCGGCGCCAATGTTCATAACGATAGCAGGAAAACTAAACGTTACCATTAAATATAAAATAGGTTTTGAGTAATTTGTTTTGAGTGTTCCTGTTAAACCTTGTGAAGTGACTAAGCCAATTCTTGCACACATTTCCTGAATGGCTGCCATTAGCGGGAATGTGATTAAGGCAGTCCATAACGTTGAGAGCCCATATTGAGCACCTGCCTGAGAATATGTCGCTATGCCTGATGGGTCATCATCGCTTGCACCTGTTACGAGACCCGGGCCGAGTGATTTCCAAAACCGGGAAAGCCTGTTAGGCTTTTTGTTGTTAGTCATTTTTTTAATTGCTGTTTAATTGCTGGCAAAAGCACAACCATCATTATTGTAAAAGCTGTAAGTATATTTAGTTCAACTAAAATTTTCGGATTATTGTGCTGATGAAAAAACCAATACAGGTTAACAGCCACGCAAAACATTGTAATCTATATCAGGTATTGCATTCTTTATTTTAAATTTCATTGCCGGGCATTGTTTGTCAGCAATTACTGCTATACCAGTATAATCATCAGTTGATTTTATAAAATAGTTCCTTTTAATATTATTGCTGCTATAGTAAAATAAATAACCAAGCCTGTAACATCTACCAATGTAGCTACAAGTGGCGCCGATGAAGTTGCAGGGTCTAACTTAAATTTCTTTAAAATTATAGGTATCATAGAGCCGCTTAATGTACCCCACATTACAATGCCAATCAGAGAAAAGAAAATGGTGAGAGCCAGTAAAAAGGAATACTTGCCGTAATCATATAAATGAAGGTGTTGCCAAACTTCAATTCTGATAAAACCAATACTACCTAAAATAAATCCAAGGGTTAAGCCTGATAAAATCTCTCTCCGCATTACAAACCACCAGTCTTTTACCGTTAATTCTTTTAATGCCATTGCACGGATGATAAGCGTTGCGGCCTGTGAACCGCAGTTGCCA
>JANLQE010000046.1:0-4686 GCA_031367625.1 Bacteroidota bacterium | reverse complement strand
AATGACAGAACCAGCTTTGGACCGTTTAATACATTCCACGTATAAGTTGCTTAATTTATCTACCTATTTTACCGCAGGTGTGCAGGAAGTAAGGGCATGGACAATTCAGCATGGCTGGAAAGCGCCGCAGGCTGCTGCTGTAATACACACAGATTTTGAAAAAGGTTTTATAAAAGCAGAAGTAATTTCATACAATGATTTTATACAATACGGCTCCGAAGCAGCCTGCAGAGATAATGGCCGGTTACGTATTGAAGGAAAAGAATACCTGGTGCAGGATGGCGATGTAATGCACTTTAGATTTAATGTATAAAAAATGCTTCGCCTTTTAAAGCGAAGCATTTTAATTTTTATTTTATATATTTTTATTCTACCGGCAAAATGGCTGCTGGTGCATGTGTGATATTTTGCATTGCATCAGGATCGTGTTTATGTTTAAACATTATTGCAAAAAGAACTGCAATAACTAATGCATAGCACGCAAATGAAAACCAGATGCCATGCCAATCCTTTGATTTATCAGCAAGTGTAAAATATTTATCAATGGCAATACCACTTATTTTGGCGCCGAAGTATGCACCAAAGCCATTGGTCATCATCATAAATAAACCTTGTGCACTTGAGCGGATAGCAGGGTTTGTAGTGGTTTCTATAAAAAGCGAACCTGATATATTGAAAAAATCAAATGCCATTCCGTAAACAATACATGATACAATAATCATCCATAAGCCCTCTGATGGATCGCCATAAGCAAATAAACCAAAACGTAATACCCAGGCAAACATACTAATCAGCATCACTTTTTTAATGCCGAATTTTTTTAGAAAAAATGGAATAGCTAATATAAATAAGGTTTCAGATATCTGGGAAATTGACAGAATAATGGTTGAATATTTTGAAACAAACGAATCAGCATATTTTGGCACTTTTGAAAAGTCGGATAAAAAAACATCCCCGTACATATTGGTTAATTGCAACGCCCCTCCTAAAAACATAGAAAATACAAAAAACAGCGCCGTTTTATAATTAGCAAATAATTTAAACGCATTCAACCCAAGCTTTTCTGATAAAGATGCATTTTCTGAAATAAGTTTTTGTGGCGGGCACTTTGGTAACGTAAACGAATATATACCCAGCACAAAAGAAGCCGCTGCCGAAATATAAAACATATTTGCAGATGCTTTATTTCCGGTAAGATTAGTTACCCACATTGCCACTATAAAACCTATTGTTCCCCAAACTCTGATGGGTGGAAAAACTTTTACAACATCAAAATTATTTTTCTTAAGAATGGTATATCCTATAGAATTTGATAATGAAATCGTGGGCATATAACAGATCATCGCCACCAGGATTACCCAATAAAAGGTATCAGGATTATCAACTTGTGCGATATATATTAAAGAAAGACCTCCTAAAATATGCAGAATACCGTAAAGCTTTTCTGAGTTGATCCATCTATCTGCAATTATACCTGTAAGCGCCGGCATAATGATAGAAGATATTCCTAAAGTCCCAAACACATCTCCAAATTCTTTACCGCCCCACTGTTTGGTTCCAAACCAATAATTGGATATAGTTATCAGCCACGCACCCCATATAAAAAATTGTAAAAAACTTAATACAGTAAGCCGAAATTTTATATTCATGAAGCAAGGTTTTTTAATAGTAATCAATTAGGCGGTTGGAAGATATAGATTTATTCAATACCAAAATAGATTTATTCAATACATAGAATGTATGATAATTTTTGGACTTAAGAATATTTCGTTATCCTTCCTTATCCATTTTAACAGGAATTGCATAAAAAAATAGCAATACAACTTTATATTCATCTTAAATTTGCAAAAAAAAGATGAGTGCTATTGATATCCTGATAAACGCAGCAGCAGATAACAGTCTTAAAAATATTGCACAAAAAGTAAAAGATGGCTCACGCATTTCTGATGAAGAATGTCTTACTCTTTTTGAAAAAAGCAGCCTTGCTTTTGCAGGTGCTCTGGCAAATTTTATCCGTGAAAAACTGCATGGAGATAAAACTTATTTCAACCGCAATTTTCATATAGAGCCAACAAATGTTTGTGTTTTCAGTTGTAAATTTTGCTCTTACTCCAGGTTGTATGCAAATAAAGAAGAAGGCTGGGAATTAAGCATAGACCAGATGCTGGACATTGTAAAAAACTATGATGGAAAACCTATTACCGAAGTGCATATTGTAGGTGGAGTACATCCTAAAATGAACCTGGCATATTTTATAGAATTGATTCAAAAAATTCATGCACACCGCCCTGGCCTGCATGTAAAAGGGTTTACTGCTGTAGAACTGGATTATATGTTTAGAAAAGCAAAGCTCTCCGTAGAAGAAGGAATGAAGCAATTGAAAGAAGCTGGGCTGCAATCTTTACCTGGTGGTGGTGCCGAAATTTTTCATCCGGAAATAAGAGAAATAATTGCCGCCGATAAAGTAACCGGCGAAGGGTGGCTGCGCATTCATGAAGTTGCACATAACCTTGGGATGCACACCAATGCAACTATGCTTTACGGCCATATAGAAAAATATAAACACCGCATAGATCACATGAGCAAACTGCGTACCCTGCAGGATAAAACAAGAGGCTTTAATACATTTATACCGCTTAAATTCCGCAACAGCAATAATGACATGAGCAATGTGCCGGAATCTACCATCAGCGAAGATATGCGCCTGTATGCCATAGCAAGAATTTATATGGATAATTTTCCCCACCTTAAAGCGTACTGGCCAATGTTGGGCAGGCAGAACGCTCAATTATCTTTATCATTTGGTGTAAATGACATTGATGGAACCATTGATGACTCTACCAAAATATATTCAATGGCTGGCAGCGAGGAACAAAACCCCACTATGAGTACTACAGAATTAGTTACGTTAATTAAACAGGTAAAAAGAAAACCTATAGAAAGGGATACACTCTATAATGAAATAAATGATTTTAGTAATGAGGTAGTGTTGAATTAATTCCCCCTTTTGTTCTATTAAAAGTTTAGCTGCCTAAAATACAATACAAAAGAAACGCCCCAAAATTTTCGGGGCGCTTTTTTTGCTGCAATTTTATTTTGATTAATAATTTCTAACCGTCATTTCTGTTCTCCTGTTTTTTGCACGGCCTGCTGCTGTTTTATTATCTGCTACTGGTTTCGTTTCTCCATAACCGGTAGATTTTAAACGGCTTTCTGCAATGCCTTTGCTTACCAGATAATTCTGAACAGCAGTTGCACGGTTATGAGAAAGTGTATGGTTACTTTCATCAGAACCCTGAGAATCTGTATGCCCATCAATATCTATCATCAGTGATTCATCTGCTTTCAGTAAATCTACCACTGCATTTAATGATTTAAATGATTTAGCCAACAGTTTGTAGCTTCCTGTAGAGAAGAATACATTTTTAGCTGCGTAATTAATTTTTTCAATAACTTCTTTTGCAATAACAGGGCATCCCTGGTTGCTTACCGGGCCCGGGCGTGTTGGGCATTTATCTTCTTCATCATTTACCCCATCGCCATCAGTATCCGGTATAGGGCATCCCTGGTAACGTGCCAAACCTTTTACAGTAGGGCATTTATCCATTTCATCGTTGATGCCATCGCCATCAGTATCGGGTATCGGGCAACCCTGGTATTTGGCAATACCTGCTACATCCGGGCATTTATCATCCACATCTGCAATGCCATCACCATCACGGTCAGGGCAACCTTGCAAAGCCGCCAAACCCGGTGTGTCAGGGCATTTATCATCTGCATCCAATACTCCATCGCCATCACGGTCTAATACTACTGGTGGCGGTGGTGGAGGCACAACTTTAATTTTTTCCGGGCCAAAGCTTTGTGCTACGCCAACAGAATAAAGTATATTATCTTTTACAATATCTTTAGTTAAAGAAAAACGGTATTGCGCCTGGATTAAAACGTATGTTGTACTCAAAAAATTAAATTGTAAACCAACACCAGCCGGGGCATAAGCGCCAAAATCTCCCATGTAATAACCACCACCAATACCCGCAGTAAGAAAGGGGTTGAAGAAATGGTTATCGCTGAATGGCCTGATGTTTAAAGTAGGCTCAAGCTCTACACCAAATTCATTTTTATCACTTGGTTTATTTTGATCACCCTTATAATTATGAAACATTGCATTGACTTTTGTAGAAAAATCAATTTTAGAAGTTAACCCTTTCCAATAGGAAATAGATGCTCCAAAATCCATGTCAGATAATTTTGTGGATAGTTTGCGGGAGGAAGAATTTTTAAAAGTTTCAGGAGATTTAAAATCCAGTGCGTTAAAATGGATACCCAGTAAATTTCCTTTTTTATTAGAGGAAAATTTGTCGGTGTTCATCATTTGTGCAAAAGCGCCCATAGAAAATACCGCCAAACATAATAAAAGTCCAAATTTTTGTTTCATAAAAAGCTGATTTTAGTTAAAAATGTCTCTTAGAAATATTCATCAGAGAATATAATTGGGTTGTAAAAGCAAAAGTAATATCTAAAACTGTACCAATCAGGTAATTTTTAACAAATAAAATAGTGAGGTTAATTTTGAGAGGCCTGTAAACATGATCTTATGCATGCAAAAAAAAATGTTGCTACTTTTCTTTAAACCTTATATTTGCACACGCTAAAAAAACATGATCCCGTAGCTCAGCTGGATAG
>JANLQE010000025.1:0-2838 GCA_031367625.1 Bacteroidota bacterium | reverse complement strand
CAGGAGAATTGGTCATTGCCAACAAAGAGCTTCTCTTTCAAAATGAAGAAAAAGAAAAACGAGCAGCAGAGTTGATCATTGCCAACAAAGAACTTGCCTTTCAAAATAAAGAGAAAGAAAAAAGGGCGAGTGAACTGGCCATTGCCAACAAGGAACTTGCTTTTCAAAACGATGAGAAGGGAAAACGGGCGGCAGAGCTAACCATTGCCAACAAAGAACTTGTCTTTCAAAACGATGAAAAAGAAAAAAGAGCAGCAGAATTAATTATTGCTAATAAAGAACTTGCTTTTCAAAACGAAGAAAAAGAAAACCGGGCTGCAGAATCAATCATTGCCAATAAAGAACTTGCCTTTCAAAATAATGAGAAAGAAAAAAGGGCAGCAGAGTTAATCATAGCCAACAAAGAACTTAAACATGCGGAAGATGATATCCGTAAACTTAATGACGAATTAGAACAAAAAGTAATTGAGCGTACTGCACAGTTGGAAACGGTAAACAAAGAACTGGGATCATTTTCCTATTCTGTATCGCATGATTTACGGGCTCCCATCAGGGCCATTAACGGATATACAAGAATTTTGATGGAAGATTATTCCGAAAAATTTGATGCAGATGGAACAAAAGTCCTTCATTCCCTCATACACAGTTCAAAAAAAATGGGTGAACTGATTGATGACTTGCTTGCGTTTTCTAAACTGGGAAGAAAACAGGTAACGTTTTCAGAAATTAATATGACGGCTCTTGTTAAATTGGTAAGAGAAGAATTAATATTTGAGGATGGTGAAAATATACCGCAATTTAATGTGAATATGCTTCCACCTGCTAAAGGAGATCAGGCACTGATTAAACAGGTATGGATTAACCTTATTTCCAATGCCATTAAATATTCAAAACATAAAACAAAAACCAATATAGAAATCGGGGCATATAAAAAAGATAGCCTGGTGGTTTATTATGTAAAAGATGAAGGAGCCGGATTTGATATGGAATACTATGATAAGCTTTTTGGGGTTTTTCAGCGCTTACATTCCCAGGAAGAATTTGAGGGTACAGGCATTGGCCTGGCCATTGTACAAAAAATAGTAAACCGGCATAACGGAACAGTTTGGGCAGAATCAACATTAAACAAAGGGGCATGCTTTTATTTCAGCCTGCCTGGTATTAACACTTAAATTAAAAAACATGAATTACGATAACGTTGAAATTTTATTTGTTGAGGATAGCATAGACGATGCTACACTAACCATTCGTGCGCTTGCAAAAAGCGGTTTTACAAATAAACTTCACCATGTAAAAGACGGTGCAGAAGCACTTGATTTTATTTATTGCAAAGGGATCTATGCTTCCCGCAATATCAAGGAAAATCCTAAGCTGATATTACTGGATCTTAAGATGCCAAAGGTATCAGGAATGCAGGTACTGGAAAAAGTAAAATCTGATCCAAACCTTAAATCCATACCCGTGGTAATACTTACCTCATCTCAGGAAGACCCGGATATTGCAAAGTGTTACGCCCTTGGCGCAAATAGCTATATTGTAAAACCTGTTGACAGCAATAATTTTTTTAATGCTATAAAAGAGATTGGATTATATTGGATGATATTAAGCCAGCCAGCCATTCCATAATGTAATAGTTTAAAATATTTCCGCCAGCAGCTTTCAGTTAATTCTTAGATAAACAAAAGCATATTATAATATGAATAGAATGAAAATAACCGCAATAAATGAGATATTTAAATAGTATAAAATAATGACAGCCAATCTTAAAATACTTGTTCTTGAAGACAACCAAAATGATGCTGATTTGCTTCAACGGGAATTAAAGAAATCCGGATTGAGTTTTACTTCAGAAATTGTTAAAACCCGTGAAGAGTTTGAGCATGCTCTTCAAAACTTTAATCCCGATATAATATTATCCGATTACTCCCTTCCGGCATTTGATGCAGTTTCAGCTTTCCGCATTAAACAAAGTAAATCTCCACACATTCCGTTTATTATTGTTTCCGGTATTATTGGAGAAGAAAATGCTGTGGAGCTTATTAAAGATGGTGTTACCGATTACGCCCCAAAGAATAAATTATTTGCATTATCCCAAAAAATCAGCAGGGCACTAAAAGACACTGAAGAAAGGAAAGAAAAAAAAATTACTGCTGAAAAATTAAAAATACAAGCGGCAGAATTAATCATTGCCAACAAAGAACTTGTATTTCAAAACGAAGAGAAAGAAAAAAGGGCAGCAGATTTAATCGTTTTATCTGATGCTTTAAAAGATCAGAAGGAAGAATTAAAAAGAGCAAATGAAAAACTTCAGGAAAAAGCTACGCTTTTGCAACAACAGGAAGAAAAACTGATCAGGATAAATGATGACCTTATGCACTTAAATCAGCATCTTGAAAAACGGGTTTTGGAAAGAACGGGTGAACTGGAAACCCTGAACAATGAACTTAAGGACCTTAGTTTATCAAAAGATAAATTTCTGTCGGTTATTTCCCATGATCTCCGCAACCCTTTAACGGCTTTGCTCCTGGCATCAGACGAATTAAGCAGCCATTCAGAAACTCCTGTTTTTAATCCTATACAGCCATTTGTAAAAATTATCCACCGCAGTTCTAATAATATTCTGCAGCAATTAAATGAGTTGGTTGTTTGGGCCAAAATGCAACGGGAGAAAACAACTTTAAATGCTGAAAAAATTCATTTGGCTGCTGCAGTTAATCAGAGTTTTGAATTATTAAAGGCCAATACCACGCAAAAGAATATTGTTCTTGAAAATAAAGTCCCATTGGATATTTATATAAATGCAGATGCGTTAATGCTTCGGTCTATTCTTCAAAACCT
>JANLQE010000008.1:0-2751 GCA_031367625.1 Bacteroidota bacterium | reverse complement strand
ACAAACAAACGCCCTTTTTGCAACTGCGATTGATACTTGGTCAAAAAAAAACTCCAGCAAGTAACGGGTAACGTATACAATGTAAATAATTACGGGGTTAACAATGGTATTATGGCTGGTACTATAGTTGTTCCTGAGGATAAGGAAATTCCAATCATAGACAATTTTACAGTAACTAAGATTACAGATACCTTTTTTACAAAACAATTTAACTCGGAATTTATTTATGAATTAAAGCCTAAGAAAGGCGCTTGGTACAATCCCTTTGTGGCATATCCTCTTTCCGAAGATTCACTTGTTAAAGGGAGGTTTCAGCCAAAAAGAAATTCTATAGTTATGGGGTCAGATGGTACACAAAGTTTTACAAATTACTCAACCAATACAATTTTTGTTTGTAAATACTTTTCCATATCAAAGTATCCCTTCCACCAACCCCGTGTTGAAAAATTAAGTATGAGTAGAGAGCTTTGCTTTATGGAAGACAACAATATAACGCAAGCGCAGGTAATGCAAGCTCATATAGCAGCCTGTAAATTAAGCGGCATAACGGTAGCCGCCTACTGCCAGCAGCATCAAATAAAACTATCCCGCTATTATTACTGGCAACATAAATTACGGCCTGTGCCTACAGGTAAATTTATGCCCATTACACCGCCATTGGCAACTGCACCGGTAAGTATCATTTTTACAAGTGGCCATCGTATTTGCTTTGAAAATATGCCACCGGCTGATTATGTAAAAAATTTAGTGAACTAAATGCTGCACCTTAATAACCATGAGCGGTATTATTTTTATAATGAGGTTGTAGACATGCGCAAGGGCTGCTATGGCCTGTGCGGTATTGTGCAAAACGAACTTAAGAAAAATATTTTACTGGGCGATGTATTTGTATTTATCAATAAACGGCACAACCAAATAAAATTATTGCAATGGGACAGAGATGGCTTTGCACTGTATGAAAAGCGGTTGGAGAAAGGTACTTTTGAAAGGCCGGGTACTAACCAAAACAGCACAGATATTTTACTTACCCATCTACAGTTACAACACATCCTGCAGGGTATCGTTTTAAAATCGGTACAACACAAAAAAAGATATACCACCCTTGTGTAAAAATACTGTCATTATACAATGGCTGCATAGCATAACAGGCATAGTAATTGAAATGTTTTATACATCAATTTTACTGCACAACATATCGATCCGATAGGTATCGGATTTAAAAGCTTGTATGAGCAGCAAATTTTACTAAATGCCACCCAGCAAAATACCATCGATCAACTAAAGCAGGATAATAATTTACTCCGTTTACAAATTATAGAATTACAAAAATTTATTTTTAGCGGCAGGCAGGAAAAGTTTAAGCTCAACCCTAATAGTAACGATCAGCAAACAGCTTTGTTTGAAAATGATAAGCTGGCCGAAGTAGTTGTAGAAAGCACTAAACATATCAAAGCACATGATGTAAAACAAACCGTTGTACGGGTAAACCATCCGGGCCGCAAACCATTGCCAGCGCACTTACGCAGAGAAGAAATCATTTTAACACCAGCAGAAGATGTAACAGGCTTAACTCCTGTAGGAGAAGAAATAACAGAAATATTAGAGTATCAGCAAGGGGAACTATATGTAAAAAGATACATTCGCCCTGAATATATAAAACCCACTGAAGAGGATACACAAGCAAAACGTGTGATAGCCCCATTGCCTAACATGCCCATCGCAAAAAGCTATGTCGGTGCTTCTTTATTATCGCACCTGATGGTAAGTAAATACATAGATCACTTACCCATTTACAGACAACTGCAAATGTTTACCCGCCAAAAAATAATCATAGAAGATAACACAGTTAATAATTGGTTTAAACAAGGCTGCAACTTAATAGAGCCACTCTTTGAAGCACACGAACGGCAAGTACTCTCCACAAAATATCTCGGCGTAGATGAAACACCCATAAAGGTTTTAGACAAAACAAAAAAAGGTACAACCCACCAGGGATATTACTGGGTGTATTACAATACCCATAGCAGGCAGGTATTATTTAAATACCAAACAGGCCGGGCAGCAGAGTGGCCAAAAGAAACATTGAAGAATTACCAGGGCTATTTACAAATAGACGGGTATGCTGGCTACAATCAATTTGATAATGTAGAAGGTATTATACCATTAAATTGCTGGGCACATGCAAGGCGTAAATTTATAGATGCACAAAGTTTTGACAATGCAAAAGCAAGCGAAGTGCTTACGCAAATACAATTACTGTATGCGGTAGAAAAACATTGTGTGGAAAATAATTACACAGCAGATGAAATAAAAAACTATCGTCAGCAGCATGCAGTACCCCTGTTAACAACACTGCACCAAATTTTGCAAACGCAACTCCTCAGCAGCTTACCCAAAAGCCCACTGGGCATAGCATTACAATATACCCTTGCCCGTTGGGATAAACTCAACGTATACCTTCAGGACGGCAACCTGCGCATAGATAATAACCTGGTAGAAAACAGCATACGCCCGGTAGCCATCGGTAGAAAAAATTATTTGTTTGCCGGCAATCATGAAGCTGCCGGGAGAAGCGCCATGTTGTATAGTTTATTTGCCACCTGCAAATTGCACAATGTAAATCCCATCCAATGGCTTACCTACGTGTTTGAAAATATTAATGATCATAAGATAAATGCTATAGACCAATTGCTCCCGCAAAATTATGCTGAACTTATGAAGTTATAAACAAGGGGTTGGTGGAGGGGATAC
>JANLQE010000359.1:0-1597 GCA_031367625.1 Bacteroidota bacterium | reverse complement strand
AAAGCCGGGCTTAGAAAAGGCGACCTTATTGCAGGGATAGATAGCTTTCACACCCAATTTTATGATGAGTTTTCTTCCATCATGAAAACCAAGAAAAAAGGGGATACGATATTACTTTCCGTTAACCGTAATAACAATATTTTGAATTTTAAATCCGTTGTACAAAATGATGGGCAGGTAGGTTTTATGGCTCCTAATCAACCTGAGCAATACGACAGCCTGGGCATTTACAAATACTCTGTAAAAAAATATGGTTTTTTTGAAGCTATTCCTGCCGGCATCTTAAGGGCTGGCACCGAATTAAAATTTTATATTGATCAGTTTAAGAAAATTCTTTCTCCCAGCACAGGCGCCTACAAAGGCGTTGGTGGTTTTAAAGCAATGGGTTCTGTATTTTCCGGCACAGGCTGGGATTGGCAACATTTCTGGACCATCACTGCATTCTTTTCTATAGTACTGGCATTTATGAATCTTTTACCCATACCTGCTTTGGATGGTGGCCATGTGTTATTTACTTTAATAGAAATGATTACCGGCCGCAAACCAAGTGAGAAATTTTTAGAATATGCACAGGTAGTAGGCATGGTTATTTTGCTTTCTTTAATGTTGTATGCAAATGGCAACGATTGGTTTGGCTGGGGAAGAGGGAAGTAAGGAGATTTATGATGTATGATGTATGATGTATGATTTTCAAATGTATAGGATAATCTACAAATGAAAAACTTCTTAAACCTTTTAAACCTCTTAAACCTCTTAAACCTTTCTTGCCATGCGCTTCTTTGCCCGTATAGTTTTTATTTGCAATATTGCTTTTATTACATCTGTAATTTTGCGGTTTGTAGAAATTAAAAACTCCGCAAAAGGCAATGCTAACCTGGCGCTTAAATTTCAACCGGTAGAAAGTACGCTGGTAGTTTTAGGATATGGCGCTATTTTTTTAAACCTGTTCTTTATTATTTTTTCAATTTACTGGGTTGCCGCAAAAAAAATAAATTTTATCCCACGCTGGATTGTATTGTTTAACCTTGCAATGTTTCCCATACAGGTTTATTATTTTTTTTACAGCAATTTTTAAAAGGATACATAGTATTTTAAAAGACAGGCCCACAAAATTATTTGTAATTTTTGCAGCTTTTTTTGTAGCCAATACATTAATTGCAGAGTGTATAGGCGGAAAAATATTTTCTTTATTGCAAAAAAAATGAAGCTGGCTGCTATGGGAAAAGAAGAAGAATAAACACCAATAAAATTCTAAAAGGAATTGTACTAAAAAAAATCAAATTAGTCCGCTATCCAGGAGATCATTGCTAAACGGATTTTTGATTATATCATAGATAGATTCTTCTATCTCCCCAATTTTAAAAAAACTTCCAAATTAAAACTTCCAAATTTTGTAGGCAGCATAAAGGGCGCAATATCAAAGTAGAGCCATACCTTTGTGTTCTGTTGTCGTACATTGTCATATGTTTTCTTTTTTGTACAACATAAAAAGCGCCAGCACCGATAATGCCAATCACTATTTGGAATATGATGACCCGTAGTTGATCATCTTCAGCACTGACAGTGCATGATTTAAAATCAGCAAGAATCTCCGTTG
>JANLQE010000343.1:0-16586 GCA_031367625.1 Bacteroidota bacterium | reverse complement strand
GGTAAAAAGCTGATACGCTTCTTCTTTGCTTAATGTATTGCCTGTATTTTTTTGATCTCCAAAAACGGAACGCTTTAATAATAATGACATACGATGCTTGTTTAATTAAATGTAAAGAAAAAGATTATCCGGCTAAAGCACAGTATAAAATTCAGGATTAAGAATAATGGAAAATATCAAACCAAATTTTTTATAGTATAAAGGCTTTCATAAATGCAGATCAGGTAATACAAATAATTAAGGCTTCAATGAAATTCCTTATTCATCCGGCCCGTTTTAAATTCCGGGTATCCACACCTGATCTTCCCGGTAAACCACAGAACAGGGATTTTGTTCTGCATACCTGCACCTATTTTCCCATTTTCTTAAAAATAAATTCGCACCCACTCATTTCTTGGGGGGCAGGTTTCTAAAAAATGTCCATATTACTCAATTTATTAATTAATTAATTAATTATGCAATCTGTTTAAATAGTTTTAAATTTATGTCAAATTATTTATTATGAAAAAGACATTTATTTATTCAGCCATATTTTGCTTTTTAATATTAATACAATCCTGTAAAAAAGAATCGCCGGTTGAGCAGCATGTGGTAAATCAGGTTATTAATGCTACAGTTGGTGCAGGCCAAACCTACTCTTTCAGTCCTGCATCTTCTGGAACACTTAGTGTGAGCCAACAGGCTTTGCATTATAATATAAGTGAGGTACAGGCAGCAAAAGATAATGGCAATGTAAGCAGCTATAAATATACTCCTGCGGCGGGTTATACAGGCGCTGATGAAGTTGCATTAACGCTGATGAATACCTATATAACCAGCACCAGTGGCGGATGCAACGGGGGAAATCAAAATAATTACAGCAGTACAACTAAGACATTGTACATTATTAAAATAAATGTAACAAATTAGATACAACGCATTAGATTTTAAAATTAAAACCCTGTTTCAATTGCAACAGGGTTTTATTATTTGATTAAGTAGGTAAGATTATCCTGATTTTAATTTTACCTATTTGTGTTTTAATAAATAACTAAATCCAAAGGAAAGATTTGAAAGTGGAGCACCAAAAAAGCCTGCACTAAGATTAAAAGATGATGACTTGCCCGTTTGTGTTGGTTGATTTGGTTGAGCATATTTTATTTTAGAGTAATTGTAATTCAGATTTAAAAAATCAGCAGATGGGCTAAGATTAAATACAAACCTATCCGTCAGTTGATAACTGAGTACCGGGGCTATGCCCAAAGATGCCTGGTAACCATCGGATTTGCTTCTATTTGAAACCTGGGTTTCAGAAATCTTATAAGAAGAATAGGAGAGCCCAAAAGATCCCCGGATTCCAAAATAAAATCTTTTTGCTATCTCTTTAAAATATGTACTGCTGTATGAACCGGAAAATGCATAAATATTATTTTTGGTAGTATCGGTAGGCGTTATACGTTTTGAAATGGCATTATTAAATGATAATCCAACTGACGACAATACATTTTTCTTTACGAATTTACCCGCAATAATACTCAGGCCAAAATCATTTCCTTTTGATTCATAGCCGGGATTATAGTTGTTGGCATTATTGCTGGTATTAAAATTTATTGTACCCCCAATAATCCGTTGTCCTGGTGCTGCAAATTGTGCTTCTGCTATTAAGCTGGTGCTGATAAATAATGTTACTAATAAAAAAGTTTTCATAATAATTTATTTAGGGTTAAACTTTTAAAAAAGGTTTTAATTACTGCATAGTTTCTGTGCAAATAAAATATATATTATATTAAAAAATAACAGACAATCATTTATGATATAATGCTGCTTTGAAAACAATCGGGCCGGAGGGTTTTTGCAAGGCCGCACTTTAAATATTACAAATCAGTCATTGCGAACACAGTGAAGCAATCTTAACCGCCGTTGTTGATGCCATCAACTATTAACAGCGCATACTCCATAGCGTGAGAGCCGAGGTGTAGTCTGTGACAAGCCGGATAAATATAAAAAGATTCTAACTTTACCAGGATGAAAATTTCACACCAGAGAATTGGCCTTTATGATGTGAAGCTTTAGCCTATGACAGGGCAGGTTGGAGAGTATGCCGGCGTTTTGTAAGAGAAGGGAAAATAGGTTAAGTTTGGGCCATCAACAACGGCAAATAAAAATCTAAATTTAATTTTATGGAAATAATTAAAGATAAAGTTGCCTATATAACCGGCGGAAGTAAAGGCATAGGATATGGTGTGGCAAAAGTATTGCTGGAGAGTGGGATGAGAGTTGCTGTTACCAGCCGCAGCCTGAAAGCTGCCAGGGCTGCGGCACTCACATTAAGTACAGATGCGTCAAGAATTTTTGTATATGAATCAGATGTAACTTCTATGGCTTCGGAACAAAAAGCGGTGCAGGCGGTGACAGATCATTTTGGGCAACTGGATGTGCTGGTGGCCAATGCCGGTGTTGGTCATTTTGGGCCAATTGAAACCCTGAGTGAAGAAGACTGGAAAAGTACAATTGATACCAATCTTACCGGGGTATTCAACAGCGTAAAAGCAAGTATAGAAGCGCTGAAAAAAACAAAAGGATATATCATTACAATTGCCAGCCTGGCGGGGGCTAATTTCTTTGAAAATGGTGCAGCATACAATGCCAGCAAATTCGGACTGGTAGGTTTTACACAGGCCATCATGCTGGATCTTCGTAAGCATGGCATAAAGGTGAGTACCATAATGCCGGGTTCGGTAGCAACAGAATTTAATAATCACATACCAAACGAAGCGGATGCCTGGAAAATTCAACCGGAAGATATTGGCCAGTTGGTAGCCGGTCTTTTACAAATGAATCCACGTACTTTGCCAAGTAAAATTGAAGTGCGGCCTTCAATACCGGGCAAAGGATAAAGTATTTTTGTATAGAATTTACTTGCAGGTAAAAATATTAAACATTCAATATATTATACCAACCAACGTGTCCGCATCAATCGTATTAACATCGCACAGAGAGTCAGGAAACACTGTACATAAAACCTAAAAGATGGTTTATTAATTACCGGTCAAAATCCGGCATCATCCTAAGAAGCAGCGAAAGAACTGATAGAATTACTGAAAAATAAGCTGATGAAGTAAAGTTCATTTTGTTTATTTTACATAAAATATATAAATCATGCAATCATTAAAAGGAAAAATAGCATTGGTAACAGGCGCAGGTAAAGGCATAGGGCGTGCAGTGGCATTGGCTTTAGCTAGTGAAGGTGTACATGTGGGCTTGTTGGCACGAACAGAAAAAGATTTGATAGCCGTAGCAGAAGAAATAAAATTATTGGGTGTAAAAACGGCTATAGTAACTGCCGATGTAAGTGATATAGAGCAGGTAAATGTTGCGGTTAAAAAAGTGTTAAGTGAGTTGGGGCCTATTGATATTTTGATTAACAATGCAGGCACCGGAACCTTTGGAAAATTTCTTGAACTGGAGCCTGAAGTGTGGGAAAATCAAATTAAAATAAATGTATTTGGTGTGTACTATACCACCCGTGCGGTGTTGCCACAAATGATAGAACGCAAAACAGGAGACATCGTTAATATTTCATCCACTGCGGGCAAAACGGGCAGTGCAGTAACAAGTGCTTACAGTGCATCGAAGTTTGCAGTGTTTGGTTTAACCGAAAGCTTGATGCAGGAAGTGCGCAAACATAACATTCGTGTTACTGCATTGGCACCAAGTACCATAGTTACTGAGTTGGCACATAGTGCCAATTTAATTACCGGCGATGCAGAAAAAGTGATGCATCCGGAAGATTTTGCAGAACTTATCATTGCACAATTAAAATTAAATCCGAGAATATTTGTAAAAGAGGCAAGTGTTTTTTCTACCAATCCATAAGTGTAACAGGAATGCAAAGAAAACATTTTATTATACCAATAATTCATTACCCCGAAGCAGGGCTTCGATGTAATGAATCAACAATCAAAAAGATGCCGGAATGATGAACGCTTTTATTTTTTACCCCAACCTTTCCTTTATATCCAACCCAAATTTTCTTGCATAATCTTTTGCAACATCATATCCGGCATCTGCATGCCGTATTACGCCCATACCGGGGTCGTTGCGTAACACACGGCTAAGCCTGAGCGCTGCTTCTGGTGTGCCATCGGCTACTATCACCATACCAGCGTGTATGCTGTAACCCATGCCTACGCCGCCGCCGTGGTGCAGGCTTACCCAACTGGCGCCACCTGCAGTATTTACAAGCGCATTCAATACGGGCCAGTCTGCTACAGCATCGCTGCCATCCAGCATGGCTTCGGTTTCGCGGTTGGGGCTGGCTACAGAACCGGTATCTAAATGGTCACGCCCGATAACGATGGGGGCTTTTACTTTTCCGGTGCTCACCAGTTCATTAAATGCCAGACCGGCTTTTTCCCTGTCGCCCTGCCCTATCCAGCATATACGTGCCGGCAATCCCTGGAAGGCAATTTTTTCCTGCGCCATTCTCATCCACCTTATCATACCGGTGTTTTCGGGAAACAGTTCCATCATAACGGTATCGGTTACCCGAATATCTTCCGGATCGCCACTGAGTGCTGCCCAGCGGAACGGCCCCTTGCCTTCGCAAAATAACGGGCGGATGTAAGCGGGCACAAAGCCGGGGAATAAAGCTCCCCTGCCCCCCAAAAGAGGGTTCTGCCCTTCAAGGTTTTGAATTGCTTTTATATTTTTTTCTTCATACTCTAACGCTCTTGCACGGATATTGTTTCCGTAATCGAAAGTGATGGCGCCTTTGTCCATCAGTTGCAGCATAAGTTGCACATGCAGGTACATACTTTGATAACTGAGGCTGATGTATTCATCAGGGTTTTGTTGCCTCAGTGTATTTGCCTGTGCGTTGGTAAGGGTATGTGGTATATAGCCAATAAGCGGATCGTGTGCCGAGGTTTGATCGGTCAAAGTATCCGGCACAATATTTCTTTCTATCAATCGCTGCAATAGTGCTACAGCATTGCACAAAACACCGATGCTTATGGCTTCGCCGTTTTGCTTTGCAGCAATGGCACGGTCAATTGCTTCATCAATATCAATATATTTTTCGTCGAGATATTTGGTTTCTATTCTTTTATCAATCCGCCACTCTTCTACTTCGGCTATTAATGCCACTCCTTCATTCATAGTAATGGCCAGAGGCTGTGCGCCGCCCATACCACCCAGGCCGGCGGTTACGTTTAGGGTGTGCCGGAGAGATGCAGTAATAAGGGTTTCGGGTTCCGGGTTCCGGGTTTCGGGTTTCGGGTTTCGGGTTAGTAGTTTGTTGGTCGTTTGCGGTTATTATTTCTTCGGTTGTCCGTGGCCGGTAGTCTGTGGTCCTGGTCCCAAAATGTTTATTAGCCACTGCTGCATAAGTTTCATACGTTCCCTGTACAATGCCCTGGCTGCCGATGTATATCCAGCTACCGGCAGTCATTTGTCCGTACATCATCAGGCCTTTTTTTTCCAGTTCATCAAAGTGTTTCCAGTTGGCCCAGTTAGGTACTAATTGCGAATTGGAAATTAAAACCCGTGGCGCATCTTTATGCGTCTTGAGCATGGCAACAGGTTTGCCGCTTTGTATCAGCAGGGTTTCATCTTCTTCCAAATCTTTTAAAGCTTTTATTATAAGATCCAGCGATTCAATATTGCGGGCTGCTTTGCCACGGCCACCATATACAATTAATTCTTCGGGGCGCTCGGCTACTTCGGGGTCAAGATTGTTTAGGAGCATACGCAGGGCGGCTTCCTGTACCCAGCCTTTGCAATTTAGTTTTGTGCCGGTAGGCGTTTTGTATTTGGCGTAGTCGTAAGTGGGTTGCGTTGTTGCTGACATAATATTTTATTTTTTGCCGGTAAGGCGTAAAGATTTTTTTTGACACAAAGGCACGAATACACCATGCAGTACAAATGATTTATTTTTTTGCCGTCAAGGCGATAAGGTTTTATTTGTATTTATTTTGTTTAGGATGTTGGCGTGTATCAAATAAAATCAGCAGTGTAATAGAACCACGGGAATTGACACGATAATATAATTTATTATGTTTGGTAACTAAAATTTTCCTGACATTTTTATATTGAGTACTGTCTGAACCCATACCTGGATTATCTGAAATATGCTGTATTATTTTGATTAATGCAGCATGAAAATCAGTGGCCACTTTTAATCCCCATTCGTTTTCCAGATAAGTATTTAGCTCAACTACTCTTTTAAGAAAAAGTTTGGAAGCAATTATTTTTTTCGCCATCGGTCGGTAGCATTTAAAAATACGTTCCAACTTACTATTTCCCCGCTATCCGCCTGTGCAATGGAGTCTTCCAGTTCTTTTTGCTGCTCAACTGTTAAATCATCTTTTGGCTCATCGTGTTTTTTTGTACGCTTTTCAATAACATAAGGCACAATATCTTCATTAAGCACATGAAGTGTCAGCTCGTCTTCAATACTATCAATCAGCCGGTGTAATTCTTTTTTAAGTTCTTCTTTTGTTTTCATAAAAAAGTTTATCAAATTTACATATTTCACACAAAGGGACAAAGGGTGTATTTTATTTTTTGCTGGTAAGGCGTAAAGATTTTTTTGCCACAAGGCACGAAGACACCATGCAGTACAAATGATTTATTTTTTTGCCACAAGGCGTAAAGGGTGAAAGTTTTATTTGTGTCTTTGCGGTTATATTTTTTTCGCTTAAGAAAATTTTTCAAAAGATTCATTTAGTTTAATTCCTTTGCTTTCTGCAAACTCATTCAGCTTCTGCACAAAAGAAAAATCTTTAATGAGCCCGGACACTTTATTAATATCATCTGCAAAAATTCTATCCTCTTCAGCGAAGCCTGCAAATTCTCTTACATAATCATGCGCAAACTCTATAAGCCCGCTGCTCTTTAATGGCCGCCTGAATTCAATTGCCTGGCAGGTGGTGAGTAATTCTATTGCTAAAATAAATTCTAAATTATCTAAAACGGTATTTAATTTTCTTCCGCTGATACTGCCCATGCTCACATGATCTTCCTGACCAAGTGATGTGGGGATACTGTCTGCACTTGCAGGAAAGCACAATGTTTTATTTTCTGTTACCAATGCGGCTGTGGTATATTGCGGAAGCATGAACCCGCTGTTAAGGCCTACATCTTTCATCAGTAACATGGGCAATCCCCATTTACCTTCTAACAATAAATAGCAACGGCGGTCTGAAATATTCCCCAGTTCAGCAGCCGCAAAACAACAATAGTCTAAAGGCAATGCCAATGGCTGTCCGTGAAAGTTACCGCCGCTTATTGTATCATCAGCGCCGAAAATAATTGGGTTATCGGTTACAGAATTTAATTCTATTTCGGTAAGTTCTTTTAAGTGAAGCCATGCGTTGCGGCTTGCACCATGCACCTGTGGCATACAGCGTAAACTGTAAGGATCCTGCACCCTGCCACAGTCCACATGGCTTTGCATAATTTCAGAATTGTTGAGTAATAAACGCAAACGTTGTGCTACTAATTTGTTTCCACCGTAAGGGCGCAATTCATGTAAGCGTTTATCAAAAGGGGCTTTTGTACCAGTTAATGCCTCCAGGCTCATGGCACCAATAATATCTGCTGCTTCCAGGCAATTATGCATACGCTGCACGGCTTTTACTGCAAATGATAAAATAAATTGAGTTCCGTTTATCAATGCCAGTCCTTCTTTTGGTCCCAGTTTAATTGGCAGTAACCGGAACTTATCAAGCACTTCCATTGCTTTATATTTTGTGCCTTTATAAAACACTTCTCCCAAACCTATCAACGGTAAAAATAAATGTGCCAATGGCGCTAAATCGCCCGATGCACCTACACTGCCTTTTTCCGGAACAATGGGTATTATATCATTTTCTATATGCCAGATAATTCTTTGGAGGGTTGATAACTGTACACCACTATAACCCTGTGCCAGTGCATGAACTTTGGTAATGAGCATTATTTTGGCAACTTCTTCCGGTATAGCATCGCCTACACCTACGCTATGGCTTTGTAAAATTTTGTATTGAAGTGTTGCAGTGTCTTCCTTTGAGATGGGCGTATTAGCCAAAATACCAAAGCCGGTATTAATGCCATACACTGTTTTATTATCAGCCACAATCTGCAGAACGTGTTGCTCACTTGCTTTTATTTTGCTGATAGCTTCAGGGTTGAGCAGGCCTTTTAATTTTCGGGATGAAATGGCAACAGCCTTTTGTACCGTGAGCTCCTCAATACCATAATTAAATGTATTCATGGTCAATCGTTTTTTTTGTTCAATTTGTTTTCAACCCTTTTGTACAGCCTGGTTTTTTGCAAACTATTTTCTATAGCTGTTAATGCGTTGAGTATTTTTTGTGCCTGTACAGATTCTTTACTTAACTCCTGCATAGCCTGTTGCAGTGCTGTCCATACGGGTTGTACTTTTTGCAAAAGCCTTTGTCCCTTTGCCGTAAATGCCACTACTTTATGCCGGGCATCTTTTTTTGATACCTCCGATTTTACCAATCCCTTTTGCTGCAGACTGCTCACCATCTGGCTTGCGGCTGAATGTGAAATATGCAGTTCATCCGAAATGGTACGGATAGAGACTTCCCCATTTGATGAAAGAAGATAAAATACAGGGAACCACGATGCATCAAAATTTATTTTATGCATCCGGTAAATCTTATTTACATCCTTCAGAAACGTTTCGCTTAACCGCTTAAGCCTGGTGCCAAAAAGAAGATAACCGAGTGACTGGTAAAATTTCATTCATCAAATATATTAGCACTTATACAATTTTCAAAATAATTATTACTAAAGCAAATTAAGTGATGGTTGAAGCAGTGAGCAATCTTACTTTCATTAAAATAAACTATTTACAATTTTGCAGTAATATAAGATTGCTTTCCCGAAAAAGAGCGCAGGCTGTTCCTTGCAATTGCCATGCAAAGAGTTGACAACTTTCCAAAAGTTGGCAACTCTGCATTATAAACTTCGAAGCCTGGATAGTGTTGAGAATTATTCGTCTGCCGAAGGGCTGGCGGATAGTAGCGGATACCCCGGTGAGGGTTTTTGTATGGGCTTGTGCCGGAGTAAAAGCGTATAGCCGCTACCGATGTTAATTGAAAACAAAAGTTGATAGCCCCAATGACTTATTGACTTATTGACTATTGACCATTGATTATTGACCATTGACTCACGCCTTCCCCAAATCATCGCCACCAAAAGAAAAAGGTAATAACTGGCTGGCTTTTTCAATGATAAAAACTTCGCCTTCCATACCCGTAAGAATGAGGCGGATAGGCTGTTTGGTGCGGTCTTCGTACTCACGCAAAGCCTGCCGGCACATGCCACAGGGCGATACAGGTGTATTGCTCTGCCCTGTTGAATTAGTATTGTGATAGCTGATGGCCATGGTATCAATGGGCACATTGGTATGCAGCATGGCTGCGGATGATAATAAAACCCGCTCTGCACAAATGCCCACGGGGTAAGAGGCGTTCTCCTGATTGGTGCCGCTTACGGTTTCTCCATTGGATAATTTAGCAACCGCACCTACCAGAAAATGACTGTAAGGTGCATACGCTTTTGCGGTAACTTTTCTTGCGGCTTCTACCAGGGCAGCATCTTCTTTATTTAAATCGTTGCTGGTTTCATATACTTCGTAACCAAATTTTATCTCTTCTTTTTTCATTTGCTTTTTATTTTTATTCCGATAAAAAAACCTCCCTGCATTTACGCAGAGAGGATTTTACAGCATTGAAATTACCATTTATTTGTAATAATTAATTTATTTATTTAATGCTGCTGAAAAGGCGTTTCCATCTTGGCCCGCCTTCCCAGCTAAACCAGATTAAAGATGCCTTGCCTACCACATGATCTTCCGGCACAAAGCCCCAGTAGCGGCTATCCAGCGAATTATGCCTGTTATCGCCCATCATCCAGAAATAATTCATTTTAAAAGTATAGGAGGTTGCGGCCTGCCCGTTGATGAATATTTGCCCGCCACGGTTTTCTAATTTATTGCCTTCATACACTTCTATGCAACGCTGGTAACGGATAAGGTTATCCGGCGTTAAAGAAATACTACTGCCTTTTTTTGGAACAGTGATGGGGCCATAATTATCGGCACTCCAGTGAGAAGTGGTATCATAATAAGGGAACAACTGGCTGTCTGGCTCCATAATAAAATCACTGATGGTGTAACCTGGTTGCAATTTTAAATGTGCTTTTTCTTCGTTGGTAATATTTACCAAAAATAAATTATTTTTCAACTGTGCTTTATCTCCCTGCTCTTCTCTGATGCTGATTCCCATCTCCTTCAACTTATCATTATCAAGGTAAGCATCTGCAGGGGTTTCCATTTTGTAATAACGCTGCGATTGCGGAAACACCTCTTGCGGCTGGCCATTGATAAGCACTTTACCATTTACTACCTGCAGCATATCGCCACCGATGGCCACACAGCGTTTAATAAAATTTTCTCTTTTATCTACCGGCCTTGTAATAATAATGCTGGCGTAATCCTGCCACACCCGCTCTCTGCCCAGTTCTCTTATGGCCTGGTAATACGTTTTGCGGCTGCCAAAATTTTCTTCATCATTTATCAGTGTATCATTTACCGGAAAATTAAAAACCACCACATCGTTTCTTTTTACCGGGCTGGCAAACCAGCGGGTGTATGGAATTTTAATGGTTTCGGAATATGATTTGCCATGAGTAAACGGCATGGTATTATGCACAAACGGCATGGCAATTGGCGTATTGGGAATGCGGGGGCCATAACTGAATTTGCTGACAAACAAAAAATCATTTACCAGTAAAGTTTTTTCCATAGAGGGTGTGGGGATGGTGTAAGCCTCAAAAACAAAAGTGCGTATAAGCGTTGCCGCTACTACCGCAAATGCTGCAGCATCTATCCATTCCCTTGCGCCGGATTTTTTATAATTATCTACCACAAGTTTGCCTGCATATTTTTCATTTTTTGAAAAGCCCAGGTAAGGGAAATAAATAAAGGGAATCAATACCGTGGCGGCATGGTGTAAAAAACCAAAACGCCCAAAATGTTCTACAAATTTTATCGTAATCCAGATGGTAATAAACTGCCCGGCAATGGGAATAAGCTGAAGAAAAAACCAGGCTTTTTTAAGCCCCATTTTTTCTACCATACACCAGGTATTGTAAAAAGGGATTAATGCTTTCCAGCCAGCTATACCGGCTTTTTTAAACATTCCGTACAATCCGATATGCCAACCCAGTGCAGCCACAATAAAAATAATACAACCTAAACTCATAATTAAAATTTTAAAGGGCACAAAAATAGTGATCCCGATTTGATATTAGATGAATGATGTTTCTTATTGTTACAGAATACCCCAAAATAAAGGGTTGTAAGCAATATTTTAACAAGAATGAAAATAACAATTTTAGTTTTTTGGTAAAACATACGTACCCACATCTTCTAAAGTAATGGTTTTGCCCGAAAGAATAATCAGCCGCTCTACTACATTTCTCAACTCACGTATATTGCCCGTCCAGTTGTATTGCTGCAGTTCGGCCATGGCATCTTTATCCAATGATTTTATTGGCTGGCCATATTCTGCAGCTACCATTTCTAAAAAATAATTTACCAGGTGCGGCACGTCTTCCCGTCTTTCATTGAGGGATGGCACATGAATAATAATTACGCCAAGGCGATGATATAAATCTATCCGGAAGTTTTTATTATCCACTTCTTTCAAAAGATCTTTGTTGGTAGCTGCTATCACCCTTACATCTACATTAATATCTTTATCGGCGCCTACCCGGCTTATTTTTCCTTCCTGCAGCGCCCGTAACACTTTGGCCTGTGCATTCAGGCTCATGTCGCCAATTTCATCTAAAAATAAAGTGCCGCTGTTGGCCTGTTCAAACTTGCCAATGCGTTGTTTTATGGCAGAAGTAAAAGAGCCTTTTTCATGGCCGAATAATTCACTTTCAATTAACTCTCCGGGTATGGCAGCGCAGTTTACTTCTACCATCGGGCCACTGCTGCGGTTACTTTTTTCATGTATCCACCGGGCCACTAATTCTTTGCCCACGCCGTTTTCGCCGGTGATGAGCACACGGGCATCGGTAGGCGCTACTTTTTCTATGGTGTCTTTTATTTTTTGAATAGCGCTGCTCTCCCCTACCATTTCCTGTACTCTGCTAACTTTGCGTTTAAGCACTTTTGTCTGGGCTACCAACTCTTGCCTTTCTGTAGCATTGCGCAGGGTTATCAGCAGGCGGTTTAAATCGGGCGGTTTGCTGATATAATCAAAAGCGCCTTTTTTTACAGCTTCTACGGCGGTATCAATATTGCCGTGGCCGCTGATCATAATAATAGGCACATCGGCATTTATCACTTTAGCTTTTTCTAAAAATTCTATCCCATCCAGTTTTGGCATTTTAATATCGCACAAAACAAGGTCATAAGATTTTTCGCTGAAGCGTTTTAAACCTTCCTCCCCATCGCCGGCTTCATCAATTTTATAGCCTTCAAAACTTAAAATTTCGGATAAGGTTTTTCGGATGGCTTTTTCATCATCAATAATTAAAATACTGGTCATTCGGTTTTAAGGTTTTATGTGGGAGAGACAATCTGCAGCCCCGGTGATCAAATCAAAAATAAACATTTATGCACTCTAAAACTATTACAGCATACTTAGTTTTTATTTTATGGCCGGCAAACAGCCAGATTAAAATATTAGTATAACTAAAGTACCTATCTTTTATAACGAAAATTTTGATGCAGAAATTGCGGCGGCAGGGTATCAATTTTATTTAATTGGGCTGATACGGTTATATGCAGGATTTATTCACTTTTGCAACCGGGCATAATATGAAAAAAGAAAAACTTTTTGGTAGCTGTTTGAAAATAGTTTTGGAGTTTGTTATTTTATTTTTTGCTGCAGAAGGCAGATCAAATTAAAGAAAGAAAGTACTTAATAACCTCCCTAAAAATGCGGAGCTTAATACAAAACTTTGGCAAAGTTTCATCAGCGGTTATTAAAATACAATATGTTTTCAGGTACACGGTAAAGTAAAAGTAAAAACAGATCCCTTCCCTTTTTCACTGTCAATGGTTATAAATCCATCCTGGCTTTCAATAATGGCATTGGCAATAAATAACCCGATACCAAAACCGGAATAGTATTGTTCACTTTTTCCACTTACCCGGTAAAAACGTTCAAATATCTTTTGGTGATCTTTAGCATCAATACCAATCCCATTATCTTTTACGCTTACTGCCACCTGGTTATTTTTTGATGCCTTTACCCGTACTTCAATATTGCCATTATTTGGGGAGTACTTAATGGCATTGGCAATAAAATTAATAAGCACCTGTTCTATCCTGTCCTTATCACCGGTAATATTGCAAACGTAATCGTGGTAAACATTAATAGTATGTTTTAAATTGCCCTGACTAAAATCCACCACTGTTTCTGTAACCATGTCATTGAGGTTGAATAATTTCTTTTGCATGGCAAGTTTGCTTTCCTCAATCCTGGTAAGATCAAGCATCTCTATAATGAGCCTTGTTAATTTTGCTACCTGCCTGTCAATGCGTACCAGCGAAGTTTTTAGCTGTAGTGGATCCGGTTTTTCATGTACATCTTCCAGCATCATTAATAATAATTGCACATATCCTTTAATGGAAGTAACGGGGGTTTTTAGTTCGTGACTTACCATTTTTATAAAATCCCCTTTTCGCTGTTCCTCTTCTTTTATCTTTTGTATTTCTGTAGTGCTGCCTACCCACATTTTTATATTTCCATTTTCATCTTTTACAGGAGAGGCAATATTTAAATGCCATTTGAATTTGCCCTCTTTATTTTTGAACCGCATTTCCATTTCTAAATCATCCCCGGTTTCTGTAGCATGTAGAAAACGCTTTTGAAATTCTTCCAGCTCATCCGGATGCATAATTTTATAATATCCAAAATCTTTTACTTCTTCAAAATCCAATCCCAAAAAGTCAAGCCAGTTTTTATTAAAATAAAAAACTTTTCCATCTATTCCGGCATTGCTTATTTTTGAAGGCATCAGGTCGGCCATATGGCGGAAATGGGATTCGCTTTCTTCAATTTTTTTGCGGGCAAGCACCTGTTCTGTTACATCCACCGCCATGTCCATAATACCATACACTTCGCCAGCAGCATTGTGGATGGGTTTATAAGTATAATCAAAATAGTAAGTACCCATAACACCGTTTACCTCTAATTGTGCAAGTGCATTTTTTGCCTCGTATATTTTACCTGTTGTAAATACCTCATCTAATATCTGAAGAAAAGGCTGCCCTTTTAATTCCGGAACGGCATCTGCTAATGTTTTTCCTATTACATTTTTGTCTTTACCCCAAACACCTAACATTGTATTATTGGCTACTGCTATAGTCATTTCTCTCCCGGTAAAGAAGCAGGTTGCTACGGGTGCATCTTCTATAAGTGTACGGAATTTTGTTTCGCTTTCTTCTACTTTTTTACGGGCAACCACCTGCTCGGTAATTTCATGCGCCAAAGCCATTACCCCCGAAATTGTTCCATCGGCTTCACGTAATGGCTCATAAATAAATTTTATAAAAATATTTTCGAGCTTTCCGCTTCGCTTTAATTGAATAGGTAGTTCCTCTGCTACAAAACGTTTGCCTGTATTATAAACATTATCCAACAGTTCTTTAAATCCCTGCTCTTTCAATTCGGGCAGCACATCAAATGCAGGTTTGTTTATTGTCTGTTCCAATGTTCTGTCCCACATTTCAAACATTCCTTCATTAATGGTTTCTATCAAATAATCTTTTCCACGTAGTACGCAAATAGCCACTGGTGCCTGCTGCACTAAAAGCCTGAACTGTTCTTCGCTTGCTTTTACTTTTTTATTTAATAATGCCTGTGAGGTTACTTCGGTAGCAATAATTGCCACACCTTCTATTTCGCCATTTACATTGCGCTGCGCCTGATAAATAAAATTGTAATAAACTAATTCTTTGGTGCCATTACGCAGAAGTGTAACAGGTGATTCATAAGCCTGCACCGGCACTCCTGTTTTATATACGCCCAATAAAAGTTTATCAAAACCCTGCTCTACTGATTCGGGTATTGCATCAAACAAAGACTTTCCAATTATATTTCCCTTGCCCCAGCTTTCTAACATAGCATTATTGGCAATTTCAATAATCATATTTTCTCCTTTACAAATGCTGATTAGTGATGGAGAAGAATTAACCAGTTCATGGTAACGGTGTTCGCTTTCTTTAATTTTATTTCGGACAATTACCTGGTTAGTTACTTCATGAGCAATTATAATTACTCCCGAAATAGTTTCGTCTGCTTCAAGATGTGGCTGGTAAACAACATTAAAATACCGTTCTTCTATTTTACCATTGTGATTTAACCGGGCAAGTATTTCGTTGGCGTAAACCGGTTTTCCGGTGGTATAAACAGTATCCATCATGGCGGGAAAAGGCTGATCAATAAGCTCTGGTAAAAGCTGGAGCAGGGTTTTTCCTTCCACATCATCGCCTTTGCCCCAAAATTCTTTCATCAGATTATTGGCATGGGTAATCAGCATGTCTTTTCCTTTCATTATAGAAAAAGCAAATGGCGATTGCATGAGTATGGTATGGTAACGTTTGTTGCTCTGTTCAATTATCTTTAATGCTTTTTTCTCTTCCCCGAGTTGTGCTGTCAACGCTTCATTTTCTGTAACATCTTCAGAACGCTGAATAATATACCTGAGCTTATTGTTTGCATCAAACATAGGTGATACAACGGTTCTCCAGTACTTTACTTCAAACCCTCCCCCTTCTGATTGCGGTTTTGGAATATTGTATTTTAAAAAAGCCGGTGTACCGGCTTTTTTATTTTTAATTACCCTGTTAAAAGAAGCCCTCATTTTACGGGCTCCATCTGCAGTAATGTCATTTGGATTATCTGGAAATACATCAAAAATATTTTTACCGGTAATCTCTTCCCTGATAGTTTTGGTAACTTTTAAATAACTGTCTGATGCAGCCATTACAGTAAAGTCTTTATCTACCAGCAGCAACATTGCCGATGACTGTTCAAACAACGCTTTATAACAATTAATATCCATTATGATAATAAATAAAATTAGATCCGTCAATTTTTTGGCGTGCTTTACAATATCAACAAAATAAAACCGGACGGTTTATACATTTAATTGGGCTTATAAGGCTGAACTTAAAATTAAGTTTTTTTTTATTATTCAGCAAACGGATCAAGACTATTTATTTATTTATTATTAAATCAAAAACTTTTCAGGTGATAAGGGAGCAGTAAATTTTTAGCTGCCAACAGAAGAATAAGAAACAAATATTGCCGGAAATAACAGGGAGTTTATTTTTTAATTTATACCAACCGTATTTGCTTACCGCACGCAGGTTTACATAAGCCCGAAAAGGCTTAACCTTGATCAGGGCCTGCAACCCTAAAATTTTATAAGTGTAAAATAAAATTAATACTGAAATAAGATATTCCCGTTTCAGCAACCTGGCAGCCGAAAATAATTTACTTAAATATAAAGGGCAATACATAAATGATTAATTTATGCATTGCCCTTTATTTCAACTTAAAATTCGC
>JANLQE010000303.1:0-3604 GCA_031367625.1 Bacteroidota bacterium | reverse complement strand
AGTAAAACTTTTGGGCAGACCTGAAATAAATGCGAGTTATCTAATCATCTGGGGAATGTGTTGGTAACTATTTCTGATAAGAAAATTGGAGTAGTGGCTAATGATGGAAGTGGTCTTGTGGGCTATTACAATGCTGATGTTATTACTGCTAATGATTATTATCCCTTCGGCATGAAAATGCCAGGTCGAACATTTACACAAGCAAATACAAAATACCGATATGGGTTTAATGGGAAGGAAAGTGATAATGAAATTAAAGGTGACGGTAATGCATTAGACTTTGGCGATAGAAGTATTTATGACCCTCGACTTGGCCGCTTTATAAGTATTGATCCCAATTATAGAAATCTTCCGGATTTTAGCCCATACCAGTATGCAAGAAATAATCCCATTATGCTTGTAGAAAATGGGAAAGATGGAATTATTCCAAAATGGTTATGGAAGACAGGTGTAATTAATCCTATGGCAGCAGGCTTTATAGATGCTGTTGCTGATGATGTCAAGGGAATAGTAAGCATAGGACAAGTTATTGCCGCCTTTGACCCACAACATTTTTATTTCTATACACCAAGTGCCAGTCAGGTTCGACATGAAACATGGCAAACTACAAAGACAGTATTTCAGGTTATGAATAACCCGGTATTACAGGCACTTGTAATTACTAGCATAGCACAGGATGTAATGAAAACCGTAAAAGATGCAGACGCATCCGATTATGCTTATGCAACGGGTTATGCAGCATGGAATGTCTTATCCTTTTTTGTAGGTGCTGGTGAAGCAGCATCTTTTGCAAAGACAGGTAAAGTTGGAGTTGGGTTAGAAAAATTCCTAGGCATTTTATCAAAATCTGAGGGGAAAATTGACCATTTAGCAAATATTATAAAGAGGTCTGCTACCCATCTTAATGACATTGAATGGCATCATGTTATTCCTACTCAATTAAAAGAAATAGATGTTGTCGAGGATGCAATTAGCGCAGGTTATAAATTTGAAGAGCAATTAGGAAATAAGATACCATTAGAAAAGTTTTTAAATATCAATAAAGAAGGAGTACACGGTAATCATCCGCAGTATACAAACCAGATTACGGCAGCAATAAATAAATTTAGAGCTAATAATCCTAAATACAGTAAACAACAAGCCAAAGCTTTTTTAGATGATATAAATTCACAAGCGCAAAAAGCAATTGATGAAAATCCAACGACAAAGATTAATGAGCTAAAATTGAATTTGCAAGTTAAAACCAATTATTAGATGAAGTATTTCAAGTTGAATCATACATTAGATTTAAAAATTATTGGAGACTTTCCCCAAATACAAACTTTTAAAAAAGGGTACGACAGCAAACGAGATAACTCATGTTCAAGAATAGGCAGGTATATATCCGAAATACCAACTATCCCTTTTGATTTTGATGGCTTAGAATTAGCAAAGAAGGCGAAGCTAACTGATTATACAATTGCAGCTTATTTGAGCGATTTAAGCGGCTTACTTGTTAATCCAGCACTTTATGATTTTTTAAGTAAAATACAAGTGGTCGATTATGTAAAATATCCGGTTAAGATATATAGAAGCGGCGAGTTAATTACGGATGAATATACATGGCTTCATTACAGCAGGAGCTACCCTGAATTTATAAATTTTGAAAAATCCGATTTTTATTTAGACCACTCAGAAGCACATTATAAAAAGCTATCGCTTAAGAATTATGAGTCTTTTTTAAATGCAAAAAAAAATTCAGACTATATCATAGAATCAAAGCGACTGGTATTAAAAAAGACTTTAGTAAGTGAATTTGATGTTTTGCGAATAGGCATTGTAAAGTTTGATACTTATGTAACTGAGGCTATAAAAAATCAAATGGTGGATAAAGGCTTTACTGGAATTGTTTATGAGCCCGCCGATTATTTGATAATCGAATAAAATAACTTAATACCCGTTAGCTATGCCGGCGTTGGTGTTGTGCTAAAGGCGTGTAATAACCATCATTAAAAACGAGATGCCGCGGCCGTCTGGTCTCCCGACCAACGGCAGATATAACAAAAAATATTCCATAAATTCGGTTTTCAATATTTTCTATTTCGCCGGCTTTTGAGTTGATATTGCCCGTTGGTCGGGAGACCTGACAGCGGCGGCGTTGTAGAGGATTGAAGGAACACCAACGGCGGCGGGAGGTAACGCTGCAAAAGCAGCCCGGTCCTACACTTTCCACATTAAGATTCAACTGCTTTGCAGTTGGTTCCTGGATAGAAGGCAATGTACTTAAAATGTCTGTACCCCTAAAACGAAGGCAGTGGTACGACAGCCTTTTCTCTTTTATTGAAAATACAACGCTGCCATTAAGTCTTAGTGGATAGGGCTACTGCAAAATTTGGGATTAATCGATTATTTATTTCAATTATACAAAATGATACGAAACACGCTTTTATTTTTTATGCTATTTATTACGATTGGGATATACAGTTGCGATCCGCCAAAATTGGTTGCGCCACTTGCCAATGAAGATATCATATTGAACGATGTATCTTTTGGTACCGATCCGGCACAAAAGATGGATGTATATCTACCTAAAAACAGGAGCATTAATACAAAGGTAATCATCTACATACACGGTGGGGGCTGGTTTCAGGGCGATAAAGGGGAGATAAAGGAAGGTGCTGTTTATTTTCAGCAACAGGGCTTTGTCTTTATCAGCCTCAATTACCGCCTTACCCGTACCGCCCAACACAACATTCACCCGGCACAAGTGCAGGATATAGAAAGTGCCATTAACCTTATTATTGCAAAAAAAACGGAGTGGGATATTTCCGGTGGTAAGCTGGCTTTTTGGGGTGGTAGTGCAGGCTCACATCTTTCTTTGTTGTATGCTTATAAATACAATAACGATAAAAAAATAAAAGCGGTTATCTCTACTTCCGGGCCAACCGATCTTACCGATACTGCACTTATCAATAGCAGCATTGGTGGCCAATCAATTGGGGATATGATAACAGATTATATTGGCGAACCCTTATCGGCAAATCCCCAGGCATGGAAGGATGCAAGCCCAATAAATTATATCAGTGCAGCTTCTGTACCTACTATGTTTATTCATGGTACCGCAGATTCAGCGGTTCCTTATGCCCAATCTGTGGCAGCATTTCAAAAATTACAAGCTGCCGGTGTGCCTTCTTTCCTGGAGCCATTGCCCAATATAGGCCACAGTTTACAAGGAATAAACTGGGCCGATATTTTACCAAAAGTTATAAACTTTGTAAATACTTATTCCCAATGATAAAAGAAATGGAGTAGTGAATAGTTTCACAGTTTTAAAATTGTTATGCGGCTATACATAAATCTTTTATATGCCGGTTTATCCAATGGGCATTTAGTTTTTCGGGATACTATCTAAAGGAAAAATGATACTATCAGATTGTGATTGTGTTGGAAAAGCCCAATAGTAATCCCACTTTTCAACGGAGCGTCGCCACTGAAGTTCAATCAGGGTATAACAACCGGTCCCAAAATAATATCCTCCGTCTTGGTTCGTGTCCCCACGAACCATTCGCTAAAATCTTCTCCGCCTCTGTTGGTGTTCCGCTTAGGTAGTCGCCGCCGTCTGGGC
>JANLQE010000290.1:0-2068 GCA_031367625.1 Bacteroidota bacterium | reverse complement strand
CTTGTATCTGGTTTATTCTTCTTTGACATATTCAAAATATTTTTCCACCTGATATTAAAGATCTCTATTACTCTTCTGTATATGCCTTTAATTTTTTTGTCCTTTCGTTTGTTAATTCAGTTAAACAAGAAAAATAAATTAATGGCTGCATTGATCCCCCTTCAAATTGATTGCTTTCAGATTTACAATGTGCTTCTTTATAGTTAATCCAGGCTCTTTGAGCTTCCAATAGTAATTTTTTCCCAAACTCATCCTCATTGGCCATTGCGTTTCTATAAGTTACAGCCATTATTTCATCTGCTTTTTTGTAGTCTTTTTTTGTTTGCTCGTTCATTTGCCCTTGTGTTTGGGAGAAACAAGAAAATGACAGCAACGCTGTTGCTGATACTAAAATTATCTTTTTCATGTTTTATTTTTAAGTGTTTAATATTGATTATTCCATTTATAAACTAACTGGAATAATTACGGCCTTCAAACTTAAATCTAAACTCTTTGCCTGGTGTATTAATGCTCCCACACTTACATAGTCCACGCCGGTTTTTGCAAACGAGGTAATATTGTCAAGATTAATTCCACCACTTGCTTCGGTTTCAAAATCTTTACCAATAAGATTTACCGCTTCTGTTATTTGTTCAGGAGAAAAATTATCCAGCATTATGCGAAATACTTTTCCCTTACCCATTGCAATTACTCTTTTCACATCATCAATACTTCTTGTTTCTACTTCTATTTTTAGTCCCGGTTTTACAGTTTGTACATATTCAGCCGCTTTACCAATGGCTTTTTCAATGCCACCACAATAATCAATATGATTATCCTTCAACATTATCATATCATATAAACCAAACCGGTGATTAACCCCACCGCCTATTCTTACCGCTTCTTTTTCCAGCAAACGAAAGTTGGGTGTTGTCTTCCGGGTATCCAGTAAACGGGTTTTGTATCCTTTTAGTTTATCCGTGTATTGTTTGGTTAGCGTTGCTATACCGCTCATCCGTTGCATACAATTCAATACTAATCTTTCACATTGCAGAATGGTATGCACCAATGCTTCCACTTCAAAAGCAATTTCACCATATTTCATTTCATCCCCATCTTTTTTAAATGCCGTAAAAAAAGTTGATGGATCCTTGTACTTAAAAATCATTTCTGCTACCTGCATACCAGCCAGTACGCCCTCCTGTTTTATTTTTAAAACAGCTTTACCCTTAGCAGTAATATCAATGCTTGATAAAGTGGAATGGTCGCCGTCACCTATATCTTCTTTCAGGGCTTCATCCACCAAGTGGTATACCTTTTTGTCAAAACTCATAGCTACAAAAGTAAAAAGCCTTCCTGGTAAATCAGGAAGGCTTCATAAGTATTTTAAATTTATATTACTCGATGGACTGGAAACGAATTTCTTTCACCACTTCCTTACCATTTTTTATTTTCATAAACACATTGGTACGAAAGTTACCAGCACTGGTTTGCAGCGTACCTATAGCAAAATGTCCGCCGGGAGAGTCACCTTTATGTTTTAATTCAAACCCCTTCACCCCATTGTTGCCAAAAAAATCTTTTACAATAAGCTGTGCCTGCGCCTTGCTATAACTATCGCTTTTATCTGGTAATGTTAGTTCTACATTATCATCAAAATAAACAGAAAGTTGTGCTGAATTACCGCTACGCAAGGCAACAATAACTTCATCTATTCCATTTTGTGCTTTAAAAGAAGAAAGCAGCAAAACAGTTCCAAACAATAAAGATATAAATAATGCTTTCATATAAAAAAGTTTTCAAAAGAGTATACTCTAAAAACATGCCACAGAATCATATAATCTTCACAGGCTACTAAAATACTAAAAATCAACAGTTTTTCGTAAAACGGGCTGGCAAATAGAGGATTTGGATGTAGTTTTACACAGGATGTGCCCGCATTATTACCTGAAAATGAATGAATTTATACTAACAATAAACGTTGATAAAAATGTTGCAAAAAAAAGTGATTCTCGTTATCATGGACGGCTGGGGTTTAGGAAAAGTTGCTTCTTCGGATGCAATTCAAAACGCTGATGTTCCTTTTACC